>JAXDHC010000346.1:0-6618 GCA_034664705.1 Solirubrobacteraceae bacterium | reverse complement strand
AAGTACCTCAACAGCGTCCCGTACGGGACCGTCGGCGGCCAGACCGCCGTCGGCATCCAGGCCGCGGCGCGCATCTTCTTCGACAAGCCCGCCAGCGAGCTGAAGCTCCGCGAGGCGGCGCTCCTGGCCGGCCTGCCGCAGGCGCCGTCCGCGTACAACCCGTTCCTGAACCCCGAGGGCGCCAAGCGCCGCCGCGACGACGTGCTGCAGCGGATGGCCGACCAGGGCTTCATCAAGCAGGTCACCGCCCAGCGCACGAAGCGGATGAGCCTCGGCGTCAAGCGCAACCGCTTCTACACCTCGCGCCGCGAGGGCTACTTCTTCGACTTCGTCAAGCAGGAGCTCATCCAGCGCTACGGCCTCGACACGGTCCGCCGCGGCGGGCTGCGGATCGACACGACGCTCGACCTGCGCATGCAGCGACTCGCCCGCAAGACGATGGACGGCAACCTCGGCGCGCCGGACCGCTCGGCCGCGATCGTGACGATCGACCACCGCAACGGCTACATCAAGGCGATGGCGTCGTCCTCGCGCTACGGCGACTCGAAGTTCAACCTCGCCGCCCAGGGCCACCGCCAGGCCGGTTCGACGTTCAAGGTCATGGTGCTCATGGCCGCGCTGCGCCGCGGCGTGGACCCGAACGCCACGACGTACAACTCGCGCCCGCTGCAGAAGGGCTGGCTGCCGGCCGCCCCGGACTACTCGGTCAAGACGTACTCCAACGACTACCGCGGTCGCATCAACCTCGTGCGCGCGACGCTGGCCTCGGACAACTCGGTCTACGCCCAGCTCGACGCCGACGTGGGCCCGCGCGCGGTCCGCGACACCGCCTACGACATGGGCATCAAGACGCGGCTGCACGCGTTCCCCGCCGAGGGCCTCGGCGGCCTGACCCGCGGCGTCTCGCCGCTGGAGATGGCCAACGCGTACGGCACGGTCGCCTCGGGCGGATGGCGCAACCGCCCGATCGCCGTCACGAAGGTCACCTTCCCCGACGGCCATTCGGACAACCTCGGCCGGCCCCGCCGCCACCGCGCGTTCTCCGACGGCGTGACGTACGAGGCGACGAAGATCCTCGAGCAGAACGTCAAGAGCGGCACGGGCTTCCCCAACGCGACGGCCATCGGCTGTCCCGCGGCGGGCAAGACGGGCACGACCGACGGGTTCTCCGACGCCTGGTTCGTCGGCTACACCCCGCGCCTGACGAGCGCCGTGTGGCTCGGCCACGCGAAGTCGCGGGTGCCGATGCCCGGGGTCGCGGGCGGCACGATCCCGGCCAAGCTCTGGGGCCAGTACATGAAGCAGGCCCGCGGCTCGTTCTGCGGTGGGTTCCCCAAGCCGCGGACGCCCTTCCAGCCGCAGCCCTTCAACGGGACCTACGCGCGCGGCGGCGGGCCGCAGCCGAGCGCCTCGCAGACCTTCCAGAACGGCGTGCCGAGCCCGACGCCGGCGCCCACCGCGCCGACGCCCGGTCCCACCGCCGACACCGGCCAGTCGACCGGCGGCGGCCAGCCGGCCGCCAATCCGGCGACCGGCGGCGAGGGCTATCCGCCGACGCTGTACGAGTCCGCGCCGCAGGGCGCGCCCACCGGCGGCGGCACCGCCGGCGGCACCGGGGCGCCCGGTCAGTAGCGCCGGGGGCTCCGGGCCGGGCTGCTACATTCGGCTGGAATGGCTAAGGAAGAGAAAGTCGAGTTCGAGGGCGAAGTCGTCGAGGCCCTCCCCAACGCGATGTTCCGCGTCAAGCTCGACAACGACCACATGGTCCTCGGCCACGTCGCCGGCAAGATGCGGCGCTTCCGCATCCGCATCCTCCCGGGTGACCGGGTGCGCGTCGAGCTCTCCCCGTACGACCTCGACCGCGCGCGCATCGTCTACCGCCACCGGTAGACGCGTGCCGTGACGTCGCCGCAGCCGGCGGGCGAGGATCGTCCCGGCGAGCTGTCGCTGATCGCCGCCTTCGAGCGGCTGCTCGAGCCCCGCTCCGAGCGCCTCGTGCGCTGGCTGGGCGACGACGCCGCGGTCGTGCGCGCCCGGCCGCTGTCGATCACGAGCACCGACGCGATGGTCGACGGCGTGCACTTCCGCCTCGACCACCCGCGCGTGAGCCCGGGCGACGCCGGGCATCGCGCGATGGCGGCGGCGCTCTCGGACCTCGGCGCGATGGGCGCCGACCCGGGTGAGGCGTACGTGACGCTCGGCGTCCCCGAGGGCTTCGGCGCCGAGGCCGTCCTGGAGCTCGTCGGCGCGATGGAGGCGCTCGCGGCCCGCACCGGGACGACGATCGCCGGCGGCGACCTGGTCCGCGCGCCCGCGCTCACGATCGCCGTGACGGTCGTCGGCTGGGCCGACGACGAGGCCCGGGTCATCGGGCGCGACGGCGCGCGCCCCGGCGACCGGGTCGGGGTGACGGGCCCGCTCGGGGCGAGCGCCGCGGGGCTGGCGATCCTCGAGGGCCGTGCGTCGGGCCCCGACGATCTCGTGACCGCGCACCTGCGCCCCGAGCCGCGGATCGACGCCGGGCAGGCGCTCTCGCGCGCCGGCGCCCACGCGCTCATCGACCTGTCGGACGGGATCGCGACCGACGCCGGCCACATCGCCCGCCGCAGCGGCGTGCGCGTCGAGATCGAGCTCGAGGCGCTGCCGATCGCGCGCGGCGTCGCGGAGGTCGCCGATCAGCTCGGCGTGCCCGCGGCCGAGCTCGCCGCGACGGGCGGCGAGGACTTCGAGCTCTGTGCGTGCGTGGCGCCGGGCGACGCGGACGCCCTCCCCGGGATCACCTGGGTCGGGCGGGTCCTCGACGGCCCGCCGGGCGTGGCGTTCAGCGCGGGCGGGGAGCCGCGCTCACTTGCGGGCTACGAGCACCGGGTCGGGTGAGCGACGGCGGCAGGATGGAGTAGCGCGCCGCAGGACGCTGCAGCAGCGCCAGCGCAACGGCTTCGGTGTCGACGGTGTAGTCGGAACGCTCGATGCGTTCCTTGATGGTGGAGATGTGCATGGCTCGCATAGACGGGTCGTGTTTCGGTGGTGGGCGCGTGCCCCCGCGGCGCCCGTCTCTTGCCCGTCTATCGGGTCGGTCACACACTGGTATTAGGTCCTCTGGCCGCTTGTCCTAGGCGCCGGCGACGAAGGGTAGGGAAGCCCGCGACGAACGGCGCCGGATGCGCGACGACAGGACCGGCGGCGCGGACGCGGACGAGCTCAGCGCCGGAGCGCCGACTCGGTGCCGCCGAGCGATCCGGGCCCGGCGTAGCTGAGCGGGCCGCGCACCGTCACCGGCCGCTCCTCGACGGCCGGGCGGGGCGGCGTGCGCCACGCGAGGACCGCCGCGGCCGCGACGCAGCCGGCGGCCAGGCTCCAGAACAGCCACGCGACCGGTCCGATGTGGCCGCCTGCCACCCACAGCGTCACCGACCAGACGAGCTGCAGCGGGTCGAGGCCGAACTGACGCGCGAGCACCACCGCCGCGAGGCCGAACGGCACGAGCGACAGCGCGACGAGGGCGAGGGCGAGGGCACGGCGCAGGCGGACGCCCGGCGCGGCGACGAGCAGCCACAGATGTGCGGCCGGCGCCATGAACGCCGCGGCGAACGGGTTGACGAGCCACATCGCCAGCGCCAGCAGGCACCACGCCATGAGCAGCGCGGCGCCGGCGCCCGGGCCCTCGAGCCGCGGCCGGCCGCCGAGCGCGCGCAGGAGCACCGGGCGGGCGACGACGCCGAGCACGACCACGAGGCCGGCCGCGATCAGCGTGGCCCGGCCGGCCCCGTCGATCGGGATCGCGCCGGCGGGCACCGGCGACGGCGGCGTCGCGGTCAGCAGGCCCGTGAGACCGACCACGGTCACGAAGGCGGCGGCGAGCACGAGCGGCGCCGCAGCGGTGGCGATCCACCCCAGCCACGGCGTCACCGGCAGGCGCCGGCGCCGCACGCGGGCGAAGCCGTCGATCGTCACGAGCAGCGGCGCCAGGAGCAGCGCGCCCACGAGCAGCCGGACCGCCCACGCCGGCAGGACCTTGCGCAGGGTCACGACGTCGCGGTGCGCGCCGTCCTGCAGGTCGCGCCCCTCGTCGAGGGCGACGACCGAGCGCAGGGTCGCGCGCCCGAAGTCCTCGAGGCGGCCGCCCGGCACCGCCGCGTCCGCCGGCGGCGGGCGCTCGCCGGAGGCCGACAGGAGCACCGCGCGCAGGCCGGCCGCGACGAGCGGGCCCTGCTCGCCCGGCGTGCCGGGGAACGCGAGCCGCGTCCACTGGGTGAAGCCGCTCGGCTCGGCGGCGCGCCGGCCGAGCTCCTGGCGCACGGCCTCCTCGACCGTCCGGCGCAGGCGGGTCGGCGTGCGCTGCGAACCGTCGGACCAGCCCAGGGCGAAGGAGCGACGATCGCCGGCGGCCATGTCGCCGAGCACGAGGACCGCGTCGATGGGGCCGCCGAGGCGGCGGACGAGGTCGCGGGCGCCGGCCGCGCCGCCGCTGCCGCCGCTCGTGGACACGAAGGTGACCGTGCGCCGCAGGCGCCCGCCGGCGACGACGCGCGCGAGCTCGAGCATCACCGCGGTGCCCGACAGCTCGGCCTTGGCGCCCCGGGCCGCTGCGTCGCGATGGGCGACCACGACCAGCTCCGGGCCCGGCGCGCCGACCTGGCGGGCGAGCACCGTCGTCAGCGTGCGCTTGCCGTCGATCGTCTCGCCGCGGAAGCTCGGCGTGCTGACCTCGTAGGCGGGCTCCATCCCGCGGAAGGCGCCGGCGACGCGCCCCGCCAGGGCGGCGTCGGCCGCGTCCCCGGCCCGGCGGCGCGGGAAGGCGTCGGCCAGGCCCGCGAGCTCGCTCGCGGCGCGCGGCCCCGAGAAGGCATCCGGCGCGAGCGTCGTCGTGATCGGAGCCGGGCGGTCCTGCAACGAGAAGGCGCAGACGATGACCGCCAGCAGCACCGGCACCAGCGCAGCGCGGTAGATGCGCGCATCGAGCATCGAAGGGGGCAGGGTAGCTCCGCGTACCCTGTTGACGAGACAGGACATGCTCGACCGGGCGCCCCGCATCCTCCTCGTGGACGACGAGCAGTCGATCCAGACCCTGCTCAGCTACCCGTTGCGCAAGGACGGCTACGAGGTCGTGCAGGCGACCGACGGGCGCGAGGCGCTGGCGCGCTTCGGCGAGTCGAGCTTCGACCTCGTCGTCCTCGACGTGATGATGCCCCGCCTCGACGGCCTCGAGGTCTGCCGGCGCATGCGGGCGCGCAGCTCGGTGCCGATCATCATGCTCACCGCGAAGGCCGACGAGATCGACAAGGTGCTCGGCCTCGAGCTCGGCGCCGACGACTACATCACCAAGCCGTTCTCCTTGCGCGAGTTCCGCAGCCGCGTGAAGGCGGCGCTGCGCCGGGCCGGGATGCCGCGCCGCGACCCGGCGGTCGACGAGGAGCCGCTCGACGTCCACGAGCTGCGCGTCGACTTCGCCAAGCGCAGCGTGCGCGTCCGCGGCGAGGAGGTGCAGACGACGTACGTCGAGTTCGAGATCCTCACCGCGCTGGCCACCAGCCCCGGGCGCGTGTGGACGCGCGACATGCTCCTCACGCGGATCTGGGGCGACAGCGCCTACCGCGACCCCCGCACCATCGACGTCCACATCCGCCACCTGCGCGAGAAGCTCGAGACGGATGCGAAGGAGCCGGAGTACCTCTTCACCGTGCGCGGGGTCGGCTACCGCTTCCGCGACACGGAGGCCTAGCCGCTGCGATCCCTCACCCTCCGCCTCGCCCTCCCGATCTGCGCGATCGTGGTCGGCGCGATCGCGATCGTCTACCTCGGCGTCGCGCCGTCGCTCGAGGCCAACCTGCGCGACCAGCGGCTCGACAGCCTGGCGCGCGCGGCGCAGCGCTACACCCCGCCGATCCGGCGGGCGCTCGACTCCGCGGCCAAGGTCGACGAGCTCGACCGCCGCGTGCGCCACGCGGCCGACACCACGGGCTCGCGCGTGACCCTGCTCGCGGTCAACCGCACGACGCGGTCGCCGCGCCTGGAGCTGCGCTCGGACTCCACCGCCGAGGTCGACATCGCCGACCTGCGCTTCGCCGTCGCGGCGCGCGCGGCGCGCTCGCGGCAGATCGAGCGCGGCACCGAGCCCGGGCGCGAGGGACGCGTCGCCGAGGTCGCGCAGCCGCTGCGGATCACCCCGCCGGGCGGCCAGCGCGCCGACGTCTACTACGTGGCCGTGTTCTCCCAGCCGCTGCAGGACATCGGCGGCGGCGTGGCGCTCATCCGCCGGCGGATCCTCATCGCGGGCGCGATCGCGCTGGCCCTCGCCATCCTCGCCGGGTCGCTCGTCGCGCGCTCGTTCGGCCGGCGCGTGCGGCGCCTCGAGCGCGCGGCGCGCCAGGTGGCCCAGGGCGATTTCACCGCGCGCTTCGAGGTGGGCGCGAGCGACGAGCTCGGCCGCCTCGGCGCGACGCTCGACGGCATGCGCCGCCAGCTCGCCGAGCTCGAGACCGCGCGCAGCCGCTTCATCGCGACCGCCTCGCACGAGCTGCGCACGCCGATCTTCTCGATCGGCGGCTTCCTCGAGCTGCTCCAGGACGAGGAGCTCGACGAGGAGACGCGCGTGATGTTCATCCGCCAGGTGCGCGA
>JAXDHC010000345.1:0-5788 GCA_034664705.1 Solirubrobacteraceae bacterium | reverse complement strand
CCGGTCGCCGCCGAGGATCAGGTGCCCCAGCGTCGGGACACGCACGGTGTGCCCGGGCTCCCGCCCCAGGACCACGATGCTCTGGTCGGCCTCGATCTCGCCGAGCTCCAGCACCCGGATCTCGTAGCTCATGCGGCCCTCGCTCCATCTCGAAGTCTTGTTGACATCCTGTAACTACAGGATCTAGGGTCGCACAGTGCGACGGCGACGCTCAAGGGCCACACGGGTGTTCTTCGCAACGGACCTCCACGGGTCCGACCTGTGCTTCAAGAAGTTCTGCGCCGCGCCCGACTTCTACGGCGCCACGCACCTCGTCCTCGGCGGCGACCTCACCGGCAAGCTGCTGGTGCCGGTCGTCCAGAACGGCCGCACCGCCACGTTCCACCTCGGCGGCGTCGACGAGGAAGTCCCCCTCGACGACCTCGACGGGCAGCTCAAGCGCCTGAGCAACATGGGCTACTACCCCGTCGTCGGGCACGCCGACGACGTCGCCGAGCTCGCCGACGGGGCGATCTACGAGGAGCGCCTCACGCAGGAGGCGCTCGTGCGCGCGGAGCGCTGGGTGCAGTACGCCGACGAGAAGCTCGCCGGCCGCGTCCAGATCCTCGTCGCCGGCGGCAACGACGACGACCCGGCCGTCGACGAGGTCTTCCGCGACCGCGGCGTCTTCGTCAACGGCGAGGGCCGCGTGGCCGAGATCGGCGGGCTCCAGGTCGCCAGCTGCGGCTGGTCGAACCCGACGCCGTGGAACACCCCGCGCGAGTGCAGCGAGGAGGAGCTGCGCGGGCGCCTGGAGGCGGTCGTCTCGGAGCTCGACGATCCGTCGAGCGCGCTGTTCAACTTCCACGTCCCGCCTCACGAGACGGCGCTGGACGTGTGCCCGGAGCTCGACGACGAGCTGCGGGTCGTGACGGTGATGGGCAGTCCGGTCCTTCAGCACGCGGGCAGTACGGCGGTCCGCGCGCTGATCGAGGAGCTCCAGCCGCGGGTCAGCCTGCATGGGCACATCCATGAGTCCCGTGGGGTCGAGGAGCTGGGCCGGACCACCGCGGTGAACGCCGGCAGCGAGTACTCCGAAGGGGTGCTGCTGGGCGCGGTGATCGACCTCGATGGTGAGGGAGCGAGCGTCGTCCTGACCGCTGGTTGAGAGGAGAGCTTCACCATGGCAAGCACCGCAGATCTCGATCGGACCCCGCCCACCCGGGCGGCGGCGCCGGTCCGGCAGAAGTCCGGCCTCGTCCGCGCCGCCGGGCCGTTCGACGCGTTCGTCTTCGCGCTGTCCGGCATCAGCGTGGGCATCATGTTCGCGTGGGGGCAGCTCTACGGAACGAGCCTGTACCCCGGCGGCAACGTCGTCGTCGCGATGATCATCTCGACCGCGATGGCGCTGCTGATCGCGGCCGGCTATCAGTTCTGGGCCCGCGTGTTCCCCCGCTCCGGCGGCGACTTCGTGTTCCTCAGCCGCGGGCTGCATCCCGGCGTCGCGCTCGGCGCGAACTTCGTGTTCCTCACGATGCTGCTCGTCTCGCCGGCGCTGGCGATGAACATCATGCAGCCGCTCGTCTCCTCGTTCGCGGCGGTCCTGCAGGACGCGACGGGCTGGGGCTTCCTCGGCGACCTGTCGACGTGGCTGGCCGGCAACACCGGCTTCGCCGTGACCGGCACACTGCTGCTCGTCATCACCGTCGCCGCCGGGTTCTCCGGCATCCGCGGGCAGATCCGGCTGCTGCAGGCGATCTTCACCATCGCCGCCGTGGGGAGCGTCATCGTCGTCGTCGCGCTCCTGTTCTCCAGCCGCGAGACGTTCCTCGCGAACCTCACGGCGGACATCGGCGTCGGGCCCGATGAGGTCAGCGCCACGGCGACGAAGAACGGCTTCGCCACGGGCGGCTTCTCGCTCGAGCAGACGCTCAAGATCACGAACTGGTTCGCGCCCTCGCTGTTCTTCGCGATGGTCCTCGTCTACATCGGCGGCGAGATCAAGGACGCCCAGCGGACCGTCGGCCGGGCGATGCGCGGCGCCGTGATCTTCTCGGGCGTCTTCGCGATCGTCCTCGGCCTCGCGCTGAACCGCGTCGTCCCGACCGAGCTTCAGGGCGCGCTGGGCTTCAACGCGCTCGTCTCCGGCGAGGCCACGACGGCGAGCACGCCGTACCCGTTCGAGCTGATGCGCGTGCTGTGGGGCACCGGCGGCTTCGGCCTCGTCCTCACGATCGTCGCCTACGTCGCGATGTTCTGCTGGGTCTCGATCTGGTGGGCGGTCATCGTCCCGTTCAGCCAGCGCGGCTTCTTCGCGTGGTCGCTGGACGGCGTGGCGCCCAAGTGGCTGAGCAAGGTGGACGCGCGCACGCATGCGCCGTACCCCGCGCTCCTCGCGGCGGCGCTCGTCGCCCTGGGCTGGATCCTCGCGCTGGCCTACCGGATCGAGCTGCGCACGATCGCGACGCTGGTGCCGGTCTACGTGCTGCTCGCGCTCACCCTGGCCGTCGGCGCGGCGTTCCCGTACACGCGGCGCTCGCTGTACGACCAGTCGCCGATCGCGCGCGTGCGCATCGGCGGCCTGCCGGCCATGAGCGTGGTCTGCGGCGCCGGCGCGATCGTCGTGCTCTTCGGCGCCTGGCTGCTGTGGAACGACCCCAACGCGTCCGGGACCGACCGCACGCCGGTCTGGATCTTCCTCGGCCTCGCGATCGCCGTCACCGCCTACTACTTCGTCCTGCAGGCGATGAAGCGCCGCCGCGGCGTCGACATCTCCTCGACGTTCGACGAGATCCCGGTCGAGTGAGGGCGCCCGCCCGCCGACCCGACCCGCCCCGACCCCGAAACGACACCTGAGAGGCAACGTGGAGACCGACCAGCAGCCCGTCCAGGAGCGCCTTCCGCTCAACGACGCCGAGACCGTCGCGCGCGTCAAGGCGCGGCTGGAGGAGATGAACGTCGAGTACATCGCCTCGGTGTGGGTCGACACGTTCGGCCGCGCGAAGGCGAAGATCGTGCCGCGCGGCGGCTTTCAGAAGGTCCTCGAGGGCCGCGGTCCCCTCTACGGCGTGCACGCGCTGGAGGGCATGGGCAGCTACGGCGCCGCCGACCCCGACCAGACGGTCATCCCGGACCTGTCGACGCTGACGATCTGCCCGTGGGATACGCGCATCGCCTGGTTCGCCGGCAACATCCACTGGGCGGGCGGCGGCGCGTACCCGCTGGACTCGCGCGCGGTCCTCAAGCGCCAGCTCGACCGCGCGCGCGGCCTCGGCTACGACTTCAAGGTCGGCATCGAGCCCGAGTTCTACGTCTACAAGGAGACCGGCGGCAATCACGACCTGCAGCCGCTGAACGCGCAGGACGTCGGCCAGTCCTGGGCCTACGACGTCGACACGACGATCGGCGGCGGCATCTTCCCGTTCCTCTCCGACGTCACGCAGGCGCTCGAGTCGCTGGGCTGGGAGGTCGGCGCGCTCGTGCACGAGGGCGGCATCTCGCAGTACGAGATCGACTACGGCTACGACAACGCGCTCGTCACCGCGGATCGCTGGGTCTTCCTCAAGGAGCTGCTGCGCCAGACGGCCCGCCGCCACGACGCATTCGTGTCGTTCATGCCCAAGCCCACGAACGGGGCGTTCCGGTCGGGCCTGCACTACAACATGAGCCTCTGGAACCTCGACGGCGAGGATCTCATCGCCGACGACGGCACCGGCGACGGGCGGATCTCGCAGATCGCCAACCAGTTCATCGCCGGGCAGCTGAAGCACGCCGCGGCGATCACCGCGATCACGTGCCCGAACGTGAACTCCTACCGCGGGCTCGTGCTGGCCAGCGACGTCGGCGGGATCGCCAGCGACAAGAGCTGGGCGCCGGTCGTCGTCACCTACGGGCCGAACAACCGCTCGGCGATGATCCGCGTGCCCGACGGGCGCAGCTGCATCGAGAACCGGGCGACCGACTCGAGCTGCAACATCTACCTCGGCCTGGCGATGTCGCTGGGCGCCGCGCTCGACGGGATCGAGAACGGGCTGGAGCCGCCGGAGCCGTTCACCACGAGCGCGTACACCGGCAGCGAGTCGGCGCTGAAGAAGTTCGACGTGCCGCGCCTGCCTCGCAGCCTCGAGGAGGCGCTCGACGAGCTCGAGGCCGACGAGCTGGCCCGCGAGGTGCTCGGCGCGGAGTTCGCCGACGCCTACATCGACCTCAAGCGCGGCGAGTGGGACGACTACCTGCGCCACGTGTCGGAGTGGGATCGCGAGCGCTACCTGCGCCAGTTCTGACGATGCCTCCGGGGTCCTCACAGCCCGCGGCCGAGACGGACGCCGCCGGCCCGCTCGCCATCCCGGCGCGGCGCCCGATGCCGGGCGCCGGGGCCGAGCTCGGCCGCGGGCAGCTGTCGCGCAACAGCTACGTGCCGCTCTACTACCAGCTCGCGGTCATCCTCGAGGAGCGCACCGAGAGCGGCGAGTACGCGCCCGGCGCGGAGTTCCCCTCCGAGCAGGAGCTCTGCCGCGAGTTCGGCATCTCGCGCACGGTCGTGCGCCCCGCCATCGCGATCCTCGAGCGCGAGGGCCGCGTCGCGCGATCGAAGGGCAAGCGCACGATCGTCGAGCCGCCGAAGACCGTGCACCGGGTCGGGGGCCTCCTGCGGGTGCTCGTGGAGAGCGCCGAGCGCGACGACGTCGAGGTCCGCGTGCTCGAGGTCGGGCGCGAGACCGGCGCGGGGGAGACGGCGGCGCTGCTCGGCCTCGCCCCCGGCGAGCCGATGCTGCGGATCGCGGCGGTCGCCGACCTGGCCGGCGCCCCGACGGCGATCTACTGGTCGTTCGTCGCCGAGCGCGACTTCGCCTGGATGGCCGCGCTGCCGGTCGGCACTCGCCTCACCGGGGAGGAGCCGCAGATCCGCCGCCTCGCCCTCGGGCGGGCGGAGGTCCTCGTGGAGTCCAGCTGGTGCACGGAGTTCGAGGCCTCGGAGCTCGACATCCCCGTCGGCTCGCCGATCTTCGTCGCCCGCGGTACCGAGGCCCGGCCGGGCGGCCGCCGGAAGGCCGCCTCCGCGCTCGAGGTCTGCTGGGCGATCTACCGCGCCTCCTCGGCGCGCCTGAGCGTCAGCCTCGGCGAGGCGGGGACCGCGCGGCGCGAGCCGGCCGCACGACGCCCCGAGCGCCCCGCCCGGCGCGCGCGCCGCAGCGCCGAATGACCGATGTCCATGACGAACGAGGGACGCCTGGGATGACGACTGCCGATGCGACCGGCGCCGAGCTGCGCGCCGCGAACGACACCGTGGTGGCGCGGATGTTCGCCGCCGACCCCGTGCTCGAGGCGGTGACGTCGCTGCGCGAGGCCGTGCCGTCGCTGCCGGAGAACATGGTGCTGACCTCGGGCCCGCCGTCGGCCCAGGAGGAGTTCCGCGGCGGCCAGCGGCGCGCGGTCTGCTACGCCGCCGTGTACGAGGGCATCGCGCGGACGGCCGAGGAGGCGGAGGCCATGCTCGTGAGCGGCGAGCTGCTCGCCGGCGCCTGCCAGGACTACGGCTGCGTCGGCTCGCTCGCCGGCATCTACACCGCCTCGATGCCGGTCTTCGTCGTGCGCAACCGCACCGACGGCAACCTCGCGTACTGCAACTTCTACGAGGGCGAGTCGCGGCGGCGGCTGAACTACGGCTGCTACGACGACCAGGTCGAGGCGGGCCTGCGCTTCCTCGAGCGCGTGCTCGCGCCGATGATCGGCGCGGCCGTGGAGCGCTCCGGCGGCATCGACCTCAAGCCGATCATGCGCCGCGCGGTGAACATGGGCGACGAGCTGC
>JAXDHC010000344.1:0-6062 GCA_034664705.1 Solirubrobacteraceae bacterium | reverse complement strand
TGACGACGGTCACGAGGCCCACGGTAGGGGAGACGGGGAAGGGGCTGCCGCAGTCGGCGTCGAAACAGCCAGGGATCGCCGATGCCCCCTGCCCGCACAGCCACCAAGCCCTCGCGGAGCGCCAAGCCCGCGCCCAAGTCCAAGCCGAAGGCCGGGCCCAAGCCCCGCGCCCGGCGCTCGGCGCCCATGTGGCGTCCTCGCCTGCCGGTCTTCGAGCAGCGCCACCTCGACCTCGCCGGCCTGGCGCTCGTCGCCGCCGGCGTGTTCCTCGCCTTCCCGCTGTACCTGCGGTGGGACGGCGGCGCGGCGGGGGAGGCGCTCATCGACGGCATGCGGGCGCTCGTCGGGCAGGTCTCCTACGCCGCTCCGGTCGCGGTCATGGCCGCCGGGGCGCTGCTCGTCCTGCGCCCCGTGCTGCCGGCGCTGCGGCCCTTCCGCTCGGGCGCGCTGTGCCTGTTCGGCTCGGCGCTGCTGGCCTTCGGCGCCGGCGGCGATCCGGTGCGCGAGCACGGCGGCGTGGCCGGCAAGCTGCTCCACCAGGTCGCCGCCGGGGCGTTCTCCGACGTCGGCGCGAGCATCATCGCCGTCTTCTTCGCCGTCGCGGGCGCGCTGCTGCTCACCGGCGCGTCGGTCGCCGGCGTGCTCAGCGCGACGTCGACGCACGTGGCCGATACCACGCGCGCGCTGCGGCGCCCGCGCCCGGACCGCCCCGGCGACGGCCAGGACTGGCCGGCCCGCCCGCCCGACGCGGCGCCGTACGAGCCCGCCTTCGGGCCGCCGGAGCCCGAGGGCGCCGAGGTCGTCGTGCGGCCCGGCGCGCGCGGCGACACACTGGACGGCGCGCTGCGCTACCCCGACCTCTTCGGGGCGCCCGGCGAGCTCGCCGTCGCGCCCCCGCCGCGCCCCGAGCCGCCGGCGGACGACCCCGCCGCCGACCCGCTCGAGCACCCCGAGCCGGAGCAGGAGCCGGAGCCCGAGCCGGAGCCCGAGCCCGAGCCGGAGCCGGAGCCGCTCGTCGAGCCGATCGGCGCGCGCGCCCGCGCCGAGGGCGGCCGCGAGCAGCTCGATCTCGAGCTGCCCGTCGCCGACCACGACTTCACGCTCCCCGACCCGCGCATCCTCAAGCGCTCGACGGCCGAGCAGATGCGCCCCGACACGGCGGGCCAGGAGCAGACCGCCGCGCGGCTGACCGAGGCGCTCGGCCACCTCGGCGTGCAGGCGCAGGTCATCGGCGCGACCGCCGGGCCGCACATCACCCGCTACGAGCTGCAGCTCGCCCCGGGCGTGAAGATGGCCAAGGTCGCCAACCTCAAGAACGACCTCGCCTACGCGCTCGCCGCCACCGAGATCCGCATCCTGGCGCCGATCCCCGGCAAGCGCGCGGTCGGCGTCGAGGTCCCCAACCGCCACCGCCGCATCGTCACGCTGGGCGACGTCCACGGCGAGCCGCCGCCCGGCTCCTCGCCGCTCACCGTGTGGCTCGGCAAGGACGTCAGCGGCAAGGCGATCCCCGCCGACCTCGCGAAGATGCCCCACATCCTCGTGGCCGGCACCACGGGCGCCGGCAAGTCGGGCGCCGTGAACGCCATGCTCAGCTCGATCCTGCTGCGCGCGACGCCCGACGAGGTCCGCTTCGTCCTCGTCGACCCCAAGCAGGTCGAGCTCAACCACTACGAGGCGATCCCCCACCTGCTCACGCCGGTCATCACGAGCCCGCGGATGGCGGCCAACGCGCTGCAGAACCTCGTGCGCGAGATGGAGTGGCGCTATGGCGTCATGTCGGTCAAGCGCACGCGCTCGCTGCCCGAGCTCAACAAGGTCCGCATCCGCGAGGACGAGAAGCCGCTGCCGTACATCCTGTGCGTCATCGACGAGCTCGCCGACCTGATGATGGTCGCGCCCGCCGACGTCGAGGACTCGATCATCCGCCTCGCCCAGAAGGCCCGCGCGGTCGGCATCCACCTCGTGCTCGCGACGCAGAGCCCGCGGGTGGACGTCATCACCGGCATGATCAAGGCCAACGTCCCGTCGCGGATCGCCTTCTCGGTGAGCTCGCAGACCGACTCGCGCGTGATCCTCGACCAGAACGGGGCCGAGTCGCTCCTCGGCCAGGGCGACATGCTCTTCTCGCCCGTGGGCAGCTCGAAGCTGCACCGCATCCAGGGCGCCTACATCGACGAGCCGCAGATCGCGGCGCTGACGAGCTTCTGGGCCCGCCAGGGCGAGCCGGAGCTCCGCGAGGACCTGCTCGACGAGGTGCAGCCGGAGGTCGTCGACAAGGGCGACGGCGCCGATGAGGGCTTCGATCCCGACGAGGATCCGCTCCTCGGCGACGCGATCCAGCTCGTCGTCGAGATGGGGACCGCGTCGACGTCCATGCTCCAGCGCCGCCTGCGCCTGGGCTACACCCGTGCGGGCCGGCTCATCGACATGCTCGAGCGGCGGGGCATCATCTCCGGCTACGAGGGCTCCAAGCCGCGCCAGGTCCTCGTCACCGAGGGCGACCTCCCGCGCGTGCTCGCGGCGCTCGACGCGACGGCGGGCGCCGAGCCGGCGCCCGAGCCCGTCCCGGTACCGGTCCCCGACGACCCCGAGCCGGCCTAGGTGCGGCGGCGTCCGACAGGCGGCGGGCGCGAGACCGTCCTCTAGGCTTCTCCGGCACGCATGGCGGACATCGGGTCCACACTTCGCGAGGCGCGCATGCGCCAGCGCATCGACATCTCGGAGATCGAATCCGAGACGAAGATCCGCGCGAAGTACCTGCGTGCGCTCGAGAACGAGGAGTGGGACCTGCTGCCGGGGCCCACGTACGTCAAGAGCTTCCTGCGCACGTACGCCGAGGCGATCGGGCTCGACGGCAAGCTCCTGATCGAGGAGTACAAGCTCGGCCACGAGCGGCTCTCCGACGTCGAGATGCAGCCGATCCGGCCGCCGAGCGCGCGCGACGCGCGGCGGCGCCGGCGCACCGGCTCGGGGCGCGGCTGGGCCGTCGCGGCCGTCGTGGCCGCGCTCCTCGTCTCGCTGTACTTCCTCGGCCGCAGCGGCGGCGACAACGGAGGCGACACGGCCGCGACCACGCCGTCCGTGTCGACCGCGACGACGACGCGGAGCACGACGCGCCCGCGGTCCACGCCGGCGTCGAGCGGCGCGGCGACCCGCCGCCGGACCGCCCGCCTCGCGCGGCTGCAGATCGTGCCGACCGGCCCGGTGTACGTCTGCCTGAAGCGCGCCGGCGGCCAGGCCGTCCTGAACGGGGTGATCCTGCAGGCCGGATCGCGCCAGCCCACCTACCGCTCGCGCCGCTTCCGGCTGCTGCTGGGCAACAGCGAGGTGCGCCTGCGGGTCAACGGGCGCGCCCGCGCGGTGCCGGCGGTGGCCAACGGCATCGCCTACGAGATCACGCCGCGGCGCGTGCGGACCCTGCCGGCCGGCAGCGGACCGCGCTGCTCGGCATGAGCGCGCGCGCCGGCATCGTCGTCACCGGCACCGAGGTCCTCACCGGCCGCGTGGCCGACCGCAACGGCCCGTGGCTGTCGGACCGGCTGCGCGAGCTCGGCGTCGACCACGCGCACACGGTCGTCGTCGGCGACCGCCGCGAGGACATGGAGTCGGCCCTGCGGTTCCTCGCGGGCGCCGGCGTCGACCTGATCGTCACCAGCGGCGGCCTCGGCCCGACCGCCGACGACCTGACCGCCGAGGTCGTCGGCGAGTTCCAGGGGCGCCCGATGGTGCTCGACGAGGCGCTCGAGGGCCGGATCTCGGAGATCGTGACGCGCGCGATGCGCCGCTGGCCCGACGTGGACCCGGAGGCCATGCGGGCGGGCAGCCGCAAGCAGGCGATCGTCCCGACGGGGGCGACGATCCTCGAGCCGGTCGGCACCGCGCCCGGCCTCGTCGCGCCGCCGGCCGACCGCAGCGGCCCGACGGTCGTCGTGCTGCCGGGCCCGCCGCGGGAGCTGCAGGCCATGTGGCCCGCCGCGACGCTCACCGACGCCTTCCGCGCCGCCGTCCGCCATGCCGGCGCCTACGTCCAGCGCACCCTGCGCCTGTTCGGCATGCCGGAGTCCGAGATCGCCGAGACGCTGCGCGCCGCGGACGCCGCCCACGGCCTGGACGGCCTGGAGATCACGACCTGCCTGCGCGACGGGGAGATCGAGGTCGTGACGCGCTACGAGCCCGGTTCGGAGGCCGCGTACGACGCCTTCGCGGGCGTCGTCGCCGAGCGCCACGCGGACACGCTGTTCTCGGCCGACGGCAGCACGGTCGACGAGCAGGTCGCCGCGCTCCTGCGCGAGCGCGGCTGGACGATCGCGACGGCGGAGTCCTGCACGGGCGGCCTCCTGGCCGGCCGCCTCACCAACCTGGCGGGCTCCTCGGACTACGTGGCCGGGGGCATCGTCGCCTACTCCAACGAGGCGAAGGTGCGGATGGCCGACGTCCCGGCCGAGCTCATCGAGCGCGAGGGGGCGGTGTCGGTCGAGGTGGCCGAGGCGCTCGCCGACGGCGCGCGCTCGCGGCTGGCGGCCGACGTGGGGGTGGGGATCACGGGCGTCGCGGGCCCCGGCGGCGGGACCGAGCGCAAGCCGGTGGGCCTCGTGTGCTTCTCGGTCGCCGGGCCCGACGGCCCGCGGATCACGCGGTCGGCAACGCTGTCCGGCGACCGCGCCGACGTGCGCGAGCGCTCCACGACGGTCGCGCTGCACCTCGTGCGCCGGCTCCTGCGCGGCGAGGGAGACCTCCCCGGCGCGTGACGTGAGCGCGCGGCTGTTCGCGGCGCTCGACCTGGCCGCCGAGGTGCGCGACCGGCTGGCCGCCTTCGGGAACGCGGCCGCGGCGGGCGACGTCGCGCTGCGCGCGGTCCGCGACGACGCCCTGCACGTGACGCTCGCGTTCGTCGGGCACCGGGCGCTGGACGACATCGAGCCCGCGCGCGAGGCGCTCCGGGCGGCCGCGCAGCCGGTCCCCGAGCTCGCGCTCGGCGACGTGCTGTGGCTGTCGCCGCGCCGCCCGCACGTCCTGACGATCGAGGTCGTCGACCCGGCCGGCGCGCTGGCGCGGCTGCACGCGGGCGTGACCGAGGCGCTGGCCGAGGCGGTCGGCTACGAGCCCGAGCGCCGCCGCTTCCGTCCGCACGTCACGGTCGCGCGCGTGCGCCGCGGCGCGGAGCCGCGTCGGCGCGGCCTGCCGGAGGCGCCGTCGGGCGCCTTCGCGGGCGACGCGCTCACGCTGTACCGGTCCCATCTCGGCGGGGGGCCGGCGCGCTACGAGGCGCTCGAGCGCGTCGCGCTCTGACCGGGCGGCGGACCGCCGGGCCGGCCGGCGCGAGGGACCCGACGTCCGGCATTCGGGCGCGTTCTGCCCGGGTGCGGACAATCGGCACGGCGTCTGCGCGAAGTCGTCGCAGATCGGTGTAGCGCCGTGGCGGGCGGTGGGCCTAGCGTGCCGGTTCCGTCCGGTGTGCATCGGACACTGCACTCTCCGCCGAGCAAGAAAGAGGTCGTCTGCCCATGTCCGCCAACGAAGCCGAGAAGGCCGCCAAGGCCCGCGATGCCGCCCTGACAGGCGCGCTCACCCAGATCGAGCGCCAGTTCGGCAAGGGCACGATCATGCGGATGGGCGACCCGGGCGCCCAGGTGCGCGTCCAGGCCATCCCCACCGGCGCGCTGTCGCTCGACCTCGCGCTGGGCATCGGCGGCGTGCCGCGCGGGCGCATCGTCGAGGTGTTCGGGCCGGAGTCGTCCGGCAAGACCACGCTGATGTACCACATCCTCGCCGAGGCCCAGAAGCTCGGCGGGGTGTGCGCCTTCATCGACGCCGAGCACGCGATGGATCCGCTGTACGCGCAGGAGATCGGCGTGAACATCGACGAGCTGCTCGTCTCCCAGCCCGACTACGGCGAGCAGGCGCTCGAGGTCGGCGACATGCTCGTGCGCTCGGGCGCGGTGGACGTCATCGCCGTGGATTCCGTGGCGGCGCTGACGCCGCGCGCCGAGCTCGAGGGCCAGATGGGCGACCAGACCGTCGGCCTGCAGGCGCGGATGATGTCCCAGGCCATGCGCAAG
>JAXDHC010000343.1:0-22403 GCA_034664705.1 Solirubrobacteraceae bacterium | reverse complement strand
CGGCCTGGGAGAAGGGCTCCACGATCGTCCACGTCATGGCTCGCAACGGCACGGAGATGGGGCTCCAGGTCGCCGGTCTGCCCGGCCGCTGGTTCACGGCGCCCGCGGCGCCGGTGCAGGACGCGCTGCTGCGCGAGGGCTTCGCCGAGGAGGACGCCGCGCTCGACATCGGCGACTCGGCCGTCATCGAGTGCATCGGCCTCGGCGGGATGGCGATCGCCGCCGCGCCCGCGGTCGCCACGTTCTTCGGCGGCACGACCTCCGACGCCACGGCGCGTACGCGCCTGATGGGCGAGATCTGCGCCGGGCGCTCCAAGCGCTTCGCCATCCCCGCGCTCGACTACGCCCCGGGCCCCGTCGGCATCGACGCCCGCCTGGTCGTCGAGCTGGGCGTGACGCCGCAGATCAGCACGGGCGTGCTGCACCGCGCCACCGGCGCCGGGCAGATCGGCGCGGGCGTGGCGCACCAGCCGCTCGAGCCGTTCCGCGCGGCGCTCGACGCGCTCGTCGCCGAGCTCGACTGCGCGGCCGGCGCCGGCGGCGCTCAGGCCGTCAGCAGCCGCATCGCCGAGCCCACCGAGACGGCGTAGGCGCGCCCGGTCGAGGCGCCGACGCCCTCGAGGCGGGCGAGCGCGTCGCGCCAGCGCGTGTGGGCGGTGTCGAGCAGCGGGTGGACCGGCTGGGCGATCCGGCCCTGGATCGCCAGCTGAAGCAGCGTCGCGGACAGCGGCGTGGTCCGCTCGCGCACGTCGGAGGGGACGAGCGCCGCGAGCCAGCGGTCGCGGGTCGCCGGCGCAAAGCCGACGGCGTCGCCGAGCGCGGCGACGGTGGCCGCGGTCGCCGCGAGCACGTCGTCGCCCTCGGGCGTGAGCCCGTCCCCGAGGCCGATGAGGCGCTCGGCGGAGCGCGCGGCCTCGTCCGGGTCGCGGTCGACGATCGCGCGGCGCAGGTGGCGCGCGCCGTCCTGGCCGCGGCCGCGGACGGTGACCGCGATGCCGCCGTCGATCGACGGCGGGCCGTCGATGCCGAGCGCGCGCAGGATCGCGGTGCCGCGGCGCTCGAGCGCCGGGCGCGCCGTGGGCGACGGCCGCCGCGGCGCCGGCTCCCACGCGGGGGGTCGCGCCGCGTCCCACGTGACGCGCGCGGAGCCGACGTCGAGGCGTCCCGGCGCCGCGCGGACCGCGCCGCCCGCGACGACCGGCGCGTGGTCGACGGCGATGCCGTTGGGCATGAGCGGCACGCCGCGGCGCGTCACCGCGACGACGACGCCGCCGAGATCGAGATACGTGGCGCCGTGCGTGGCGCCGCGCATCGCGCCGCGCGCATGCCCGTCGCCGGCGGCCAGCCATTCGATCACCGGGGTCGCGATGCTTCTCGCCTCCATGCCCGTGCGGAGCCTACGCGGCGGCCTCCGGCGGTGTTCGGGGTCGAACACCGCGCAGGTTGGGGCCGCCCCGGCGGGGGCAATGGTCCGCCGCCATGTCCAGGGTCGTGCTCGCCATCGTCGCCGCGCTCGCGCTCGTCGCCCCGTCGGTCGCCGCGGCGGCCGACGAGCTGTCGGTGACGACGCGCCTCGGCGACCGCCGCTTCGTCGTCGCCGGCCCGCGCGCGTACGAGACCGGCACCCAGGCGGGGCGCTATCCCGCGATGGGCTTCCACACGCGCGGCGAGATGGGGGGCGTCTGGTCGCCGCCGCTGAAGCTCCTCGACGGCATCTGGTTCGGCATCGATGGCGCGTGGATCGGACCGGCGACGCGGTTCACGAGCGGCTGGGGCCACGCGCGGACGACGCTGCCCGGTCGCCCCGGCCTCGCCGTCGAGCGCACTGACGTCGTGCCCGGCGACGCCCGCGGCCTGCTCGTCGGCCTGCGCCTGCGCAGCACCGGCCCGGCGCAGTCGCTCGTGCTGACGATGCAGGCGCACTCCGAGCTCATGTCCGCCTACCCGTGGGGCGGGACGAAGCCGTTCACGCAGGCCCGATTCAACCTGCCCGACGCCGCGACCTTCGCCGGCAACGCGCTCGTCTTCACCGAGCAGGGCACGCCGCCCGTCCCCGGCGCGACCGCGCACGACTGGGCGGCCGCCGTCGGCGCGGCCATCGCGCCCGACGGCCAGCAGACCGGCCCCGGCTTCCGCGGCCCGCAGGCGCGACCGGTGATCTGCCCGCCGTCGGGCCCCGGCACGCCCACGCAGCCGCGCCGCTGCGACGACACCGCGTACGGCAAGGGCGCCGGCGGCGAGCTGCTGTACCGCATCACCGTGCCGGCGGGCGGCGAGCGCACGATCTGGTTCGGCGTGGCGGGCTCGGAGTCCGGAGCGGCCGACGCGCAGGCCGCGCTGCGGGCGATCCTCGCCGACCCCGACGGCGCGCTGCGCGCGAAGGTCGCCGAGCGCGAGGCGCTCGCCGCGCACACGAAGCTCTCGCTGCCGGGCGACCCGCGCCTCGCCGAGGCCATCGAGTGGAGCAAGCAGAACCTCGCCGACGCCGTGCAGGAGACGCGCGACCTGCGCGTGCGGGCGACGAACGCGGGGACGCGCTACCCGGCGCCCGCCGCCACCGTCGCGCGGGCGCGGTTCCTCGCGGCCGGCTTCCCCGACTACCCCTGGCTCTTCGCGACGGACGGCGAGTACACCGCGTTCGCCTCGGTCGCCCTCGGGCAGTTCGAGCCCGCCGTCGACCACATGCGCGCGCTGCGCGACGTCAGCCGCGCGCTGAACGGCAGCAGCGGCAAGGTCGTCCACGAGGTCGTCGGCGACGGGACGGTCTACTTCGGGGCGCTCGCCGACCCCGGCAACACCGACGAGACGGCCAAGCTGCCGAGCGCCGTCGCGCTCCTGTGGCGATGGACGGGCGACGACGCGTTCCTGCGCGAGATGTACGCGTTCGCCCGCGCGAACATGCGCTACGTCGTCGGTCGCCTGGACGAGGACGGCGACGGCTGGCCCGAGGGCCTGGGCAACGTCGAGCGCGAGGGCATGGGCGAGGAGAAGCTCGACAACACCGTCTACACGATCCGCGGGCTGTGGGACCTGGCGGACATGGCGGCGGCGCGCCGCGACCGCGCCACCGAGCGCTGGGCGCAGCGCCGCGCCCGCCGGATGCAGCGCCGCTTCGAGGCCGCGTGGTGGATGCCCGCGATCCCGGCGTACGCCGACTCGCTCGACGACCCCGGCGACCACAGGGTCCAGCAGCGCCACTGGATCGGCGTGACGCCGATGGAGATCGAGCTTACGCGCGACGCCCGCGCGCGCCCCGGACTGGCGTCGCGCCGGCACGCGCTCGCCGCGCTGCGCCTGCGCGAGGGCCGGTGCTACGGCGACGACTTCGGCCTCTTCCACACCGGCGTGCCGGGCTGCGATCCCGCGCGCTCGAAGCTGCCCGGCGAGCGCCAGACGTTCACGCTGAACACGGCGATCATGGCGGTCGGCGAGGGCAACTACGGGCGCCTCGGCCCGACCGCGCAGCAGCGCTTCACGCGCGCGAACGCCCGTCTGCAGCTTCCCGATCCCGACGAGCAGCCGGGCGCGATGCCCGAGATCGCGCCGTCGCCGGACTACGGGCGGTCGATCGACAAGCGCTTCACCGAGCGCGCGATGGTCCTCCAGGCGTGGGGCGCGTACGGCACCGCGTGGCCGGTCGTCCACCAGCAGCTCGGCGTCCGCCCCGACCTCGGCCGCGGCCGGCTCGAGGTCGTGCCCCAGCCGCCGGGGACGAACCAGGTCGCCGCGCGCGACATCCGCCTGGGCGCGGACGGCAGCGTCGACGTCGCCGCGAAGCGCGCCGGGCGCACGTACCGCACGACGGTGACGGTGCGCGCGCCGGTGCGCCTGCGCATCGGCCACGTGCTGCCCGCCGGCGCGCGCGTGCGCGCGGTGCGCCTCGACGGACGCCGCGTGAACGCGGACGAGCGCGAGACCAACCGCGGGCTCGAGGTCACGGTCGCCACGTCGCCGGGCGCCCGCCACACGCTCGTCGTGACGGCGGGCTAGCGGGAGCCCGCCTCGGCGCCCATCGGGTCCTGGCGCACGCAGTTGCGCCCGGCCTCCTTGGCCGCGTAGAGCCCGCGGTCCGCGCGCGCGACGAGCTGCTCGAGGTCCTCGCCGTTCCACGCGCCCCAGCCGACGCTCACGGTGACCGGGAGGGCGAAGCGGCCGATCGAGAACGGCTCGGCGGCGACCGCGTCGCGGAGGTCCTCGGCGAGCGCGGCGGCACCCTCCGGCGTGGTGTCGGGGAGGATGACGAGGAACTCCTCGCCGCCGTAGCGGGCGACGATGTCCTCCTCGCGCACCCGCTCGCACAGCCGCTCGGCGAGGCCGCGCAGCACCGCGTCGCCCGCCGGGTGGCCGTGTCGGTCGTTGAACGACTTGAAGCGGTCCGCGTCGATCAGGAGCACGGACAGGTCCAGCTCGTGCCGCCGCGCGCGGCTCAGGAGCGCGTGCAGCTGGCGCAGCGCGAAGCGGCGGTTCGGCAGGCCCGTGAGCTCGTCGTGGTAGGCGAGCTCCTCGAGGTCGTGCTCGCGGGTGAGCAGCTGCTCGTGCATCTCCTGCGCGCGCCGCGCCGCCCGGACGCGCGCGATGAGCTCGGGTGCCGGAGCGTCCTCGCGCAGCACGTCGTGGGCGCCGCGCTCGAGCGCCGCGAGCACCGACGCCACGTCGGGCGGCTCGCCGACGAGGATCACCGCGACGCGGAAGAGGTCCGGGTCGCCCTTGATCGCGGACAGGGCGTCGCCGAGCTCGCGGTGCAGCAGGACGACGTCGTGGGGCGCCGCGCGGACTGCGGCGAGCGCGTCGTCGACGCCGCCGGCCTCGTCGACGACACAGCCCAGCGGCTCGAGCGTCGCGCGCATGCCGCGGCGCGCGTCATCCCGCGGATGCGCGAGCAACACCCGTGTTGCGGTCAGCGAGCCATCCGTGGTCACGAGCCGCATGATGCCCACAGCGGCGGCTGGAGACACATCGGGCGGACGTCCCTACGAGCGCCGCCGCGCCAGGCGCTACGGTTCGCGGCCGTGCCGCCGCGCCGCATCGAGCTCGAGCCGGACGAGATCGCCGGCCTGATCCACGGCTCGCGGCTGCTCGAGCTGCGCCCGGACACGCCGCCGGACGTGCGCCAGCGATGGACCGAGACCGCGCTCACGGCCATGGACGCGCTCTGCGGCCTGGCCGAGCGACGCGGGACCGACGCCGTCTGGGACGCGCTGGAGCTCGTCTCCCACCGCGAGCTGCTCGCGTTTGCGACGCTCATGGCGTCCGAGCTGGCGGACAGCGACTTCACGCTGCCGCCCTCGGCCGAGCCCGCGCCGCCGGCCGGCCGTGAGGACGGATAGGGCGGCTCACTCGGCGTCGTCGTCAGCGTCGCGCTCGGCCGCGGCCCGCTGGCGCTGCTGCTCCTCGCCGACCGCGTCGACGAGGTCGTGTTCATCGGTGTCACGCTGGCGCTGAAGCTCCCGCGCGACCGCGTCGCGCTGGCGCCTGGTGCGCTCCTCGCCGGTGCTGTCGGGCATGGCGCGCCTCCTTCCTGCCGGGTGCCAGGACGACGCTAGCGCACGAGCGCCGCGTCGGGTGGCATCGGCACGCCGCGTCGTCCCGATCTGCTGAAACGCTCAACATGGGCTGGTCGGTGGCCGATATCCGGGGGAGCGCCCCCATGTCATCGTCCCTGCCCGACCTCACGAGCGACCTCGACGTCCAGCGACAGCTGGAGCGACTTCGCACGCGCCTGGTCGTGGCGCCCGAGCGCCGGGAGCGCTGGGCCGAGGCCATCGCGGGCGCGCTCTTCGTCGGCGCGGCGCTGGCCCTGATCGTCGCCGCGCCGCCCGGCATCCCGGACCTGCTCGCCGCGCTCGCGCTGACCCTCGCCTACGCGACGGCGCTGTTGATCGAGATCGAGGTCGGCTCGGAGTACACCGTTCCGACCGTCACCGTGCTGGTGCCCATGGCGTTCCTCCTGGCCCCCGGCTGGCTTCCGGCCTGCGTGGTCGCCGCGCACCTCGCCGCCTACGCCCTCAACGTCGCGCGCGGGCGCCGGTCGCTGAAGCGCATCTACGTCGTGTTCGGCCAGGGCTGGATGGCGCTCGGGTTCGCCGCGGTCTTCGCGGCCGCACCGCCCGGAGGCGCGTCGTGGGACGACCTGCCCGTCGTGCTGGCCGCGCTCGGCGCCGGCGTCGCGCTCGACGCGCTGAGCTCGCTCAGCGTCGACCGATTCGGGTTCGGCGAGCGCCTGCGGGCGCTGCTCGTGCCGGCCGCATGGGTGTATGCCGTCGACCTGCTGCTCGTGCCGGTCGGGCTCATGGCGGCCATCGCCGCCGACGGCCACCCGGCGGGCCTCATCGGACTCGCGCCGCTGGGGCTCATGCTCGCGGTCTTCGGCCACGAGCGGCGCACGCGCCACGACAACGCCCTCGAGCTCTCACGGGCGTACCGCGGCACCGCGCTGCTGCTCGGCGACGTCATCGAGAGCGACGACGGCTACACGGGCTCGCACAGCCGCGACGTGGTCGAGCTCTCCGTGGCGGTCGGCGTCCGGATGGGGGTCGACGCCGTCCAGCTTCGCAACCTCGAGTTCGGCGCCCTCCTGCACGACATCGGCAAGCTCGCCATGCCGAAGTCGATCCTCCACAAGCCCGGGCCGCTCGACGCCGGCGAGTGGGCGGTCATGCAGACACACACGGTCGAGGGCCAGCGCATGCTCGACGCCGTGGGCGGGGCTCTCGCCGACGTGGGCGTGATCGTCCGCGCCTCGCACGAGCACTTCGACGGGACCGGGTATCCCGACGGCCTCGCCGGCTCGGCGATCCCGCTCGAGGCGCGGATCTGCGCCGCGTGCGACGCGTACAGCGCCATGACCACCGATCGCCCGTACCGCACGGCGCTCCCGTTCGACGCGGCGCTCGCCGAGCTGCGCGACAACGCCGGCACGCAGTTCGACCCCGCGGTCGTCGACGCCCTCGTGGCCGAGCTCGCGGCGGGCGAGGAGCGTCGGGCGGACGGTGCGCGCGCCGTCCCGGCGGCTGAGCGCGCCGCGGCGGCCTGAGCGGCCTTCCGTCATCCGTCCACATTCCTGAAGATCACGGGTCCGGACGCCGATCCTCCTGACTCTAGGCATGTAAACGCCGCACGACGCGGCTTGTGGGGGGAACTCAAGGATGAGGATCAGACGATGGGGGATGGCGCCGCTGATGGCGAGCGTCCTCGCGATGGCGGTCGTGTCGCAGGCGTCGGCGGCGGAGCTCGTCGAGCCCGCCGTGGTCGAGGAGTCCGTGCAGAGCTGCACGGCTCCAGCCCTCTCGACGGCGCTCGCCGCATACGGTGACGACCGCTCCTACTTCACCGCGCCCGGCGGCGACTTCGAGGACGCCGAGGGCTGGCAGCTGCGCGGGGGCGCGGCACTGACCGGCGGCAGCAGCCCGCTCGGCCTCGGCGGTGGCATGACGTCACTGCGCCTGCCGGCCGGCTCGTCGGCCACGAGCCCGGTCTTCTGCGTCGACCTCGACTACCCGACGTTCCGCTTCTGGGCGTCGCAGGCGGCCGGCAGGGGCCTCGCCGTGGACGTCATCTACCCGGGCTTCGTGCAGAACAAGGTCCAGGCCGCGGCGAACGTCAAGGCGGACGCCGCCTGGACGCTCGTCAAGGACGTCAAGCTCAAGCCCGCCAAGGTGGAGAGCGCCTGGGGCTGGCGCCACGTCGCGATCCGCTTCCGCGCCACCGCGGAGACGCGTGTCGACGACGTGCTGATCGATCCGCGCATGCGCGGCTGACCGACCGTAACCCCCGGAACGCGAGCGCCCTGGCCGGCTTCCGCCGGCCGGGGCGCTTCGACGTTTCAGCCCCGGTCCGCGGCCAGGCCGGCCGCGATCTCGCCCACCGGGACGACGCGCCGGGACCCGCCGTCGCGCAGCTCCGCGATGCGGCCGAGCACCCGTCGCGCGGCGCGCCACGCCGGCTCGGGCGTCATGAGGAAGGGGTGAAGGACCAGGGTCACCGGCCCGGCGGGCTCGCCCTCGGCCTCGAGTCCGCCGAGAAGCCGGCGAGCGGCGGCCGCGTAGTCGACCGCCTCGCCCCGACCACCCCGGCGCTCGCGCAGCGCGGCGAATGACGTCAGCACGTGGTAGGCGTCCACGCGCTCCCAGCGGAACGGGACGTACGCCAGGCGCGCCCTGACGCCCACGGGCCCGCCGGCCGGCGAGCACCACCGGAAGCCGTGGGCGGCGAGACGCTGTGGGCTCTGCGCCGTGAGCTCGCCACCCGGCGGGCGGAAGCCGCGGACGTCGACGCCGAGCGCCGAGAACGCGCGGCGCCCGCGGTCCAGCAGCTCGTCCTCGCGGTCGCCCGGCAGCGTGGCCCAGGCCTCATGGCGCCAGCCGTGCAGCGCCAGCTCATGGCCGCGCGCCGCGATGTCGGCGATCGCGGCCGGATAGAGCTCGCAGTTGAGCGCCTCGACGCAGAACGTCGCGCGCAGCTCGAGCGCGTCGAGCTCGTCGAGCAGGCGCGGGAGCGCGGTCGTCACGGACGGGTGACGCCCGAGCGGACGGTCGGCGGGCCAGAGGCCGCGCTCGAGGTCGGCGGCCTCGCCGAGGTTGTCGAACGTCAGGGCGAGCGCGTTTGGCACGGGATCGGACGCGAAGGTTGCTTGCGGGCGCAACGACGAGCCTAGACTGCGCCCAAGGAGCTTTCGAGGAGAGAGAGGCGATCATGCCCAACCCGGGAACGATCCGCGGCACGCACCACCTGACGTTCTGCGTCGGCGGCGCGCAGGAGGACTACGACTTCCACGTCCGCACGCTCGGCCTGAAGAGCGTCAAGAAGACGGTCCTCTTCGATGGCGAGATCCCGATCTACCACCTGTACTACGGCAACGGCGCGGGGGACGGGAGCACGATCCTCACGGCATTCCCGTACCGCCAGGCCGGCTGGATGGGCAAGCGCGGCACGAACCAGCTCAAGGAGCTGCTGCTGGCCGTGCCCGAGGGGGCGCTCGGGTTCTGGGCCGACCGCCTGTCGTCCGCCGGCATCGAGCACACCGAGGCGGAGCGGTTCGGCACCCAGCGCCTCGAGTTCGCGCATCCGTGCGGCATCCCGTACGCGTTCGTGGGGCAGACCGGGCGCGACGACCGCGAGCCGTGGGAGGGCGGCGGCATCAGCGGCGAGCACGCCATCCGAGGGGCCTACGGCACGACGACGTCGCTGCGCGACCCTGAGCCCATGGACTTCTTCCTCCGCGAGGGCATGAACGCCGAGAAGCTCACCTCCGAGGGCTCGCGCCACCAGTACGAGATCGGCACCGCCGACGGCCACGGACGCATCGTCGAGCTGGCCGAGGAGCCCGACCTGCCGCAGGGCACCTGGCACTTCGGGGAGGGCACGATCCACCATCACGCCTTCGACGCGGTCTCCCCCGAGAGCCAGGCGGCGGTGAAGGACTGGATCGTCGGGCTCGGATTCACCGACGTCTCCGACGTCAAGGACCGCGGCTACTTCTTCTCCGTCTACTGCCGGACGCCCGGCGGCGCGCTGTTCGAGTTCGCCTACTCGACGCCGCAGGGCTTCCTCATCGACGAGGCCGCCGACGAGCTGGGCACGCACATGTGCATCCCGCCGCACTGGGAGGACCGCCGCAGCGAGATCTCGCAGCTCGAGCCGATCGAGACCGTCGAGGAGGTCGTGGGCGCCGCGGGCTCGGACGCCGCGCCGGCGGCCCGCGGCGGGGAGTAGGGCCCTCCATCGCCCGCGGCATGCCGGGCAACCCGCATCTGGCGGTCGCGCCCGTGCTCGCGGGCGCGCCGCCCGGCGAGGCCCCCGTCGCCGCCGTGCTCGTGCACGGCCGCGGCCAGAAGCCGGCGTACATGATCGAGCACCTGGTCACGCCGCTCGCGGTGGACGGCGTGTCGTTCGTGCTGCCGGCGGCGGCCGAGAACAGCTGGTACCCCGACCGCTTCGACGCGCCGCGGGCGGCGAACGAGCCGTGGCTCTCCGACGCGCTGGAGGCCTGCGACGCCGCCGTCGAACAGGTCCTCGCGGCCGGCGTGCCCACGGAGCGCATCGTCCTCGCGGGCTTCTCCCAGGGCGGCTGCCTCATCGCGGATCTCGTCGCCCGCCGACCGCGGCCGTATGCGGGGGTCGGCGTGCTCACGGGTGCGCTGATCGGCCCCGGCGGCGACGTGACGGCCGTGCCGCACCTCGACGGCCTGCCGATCCTCATGGCGTCGAGCCGGTACGACGAGTGGGTCGCGCTCGCGCGCGTGGAGGCGACGGCGCGGGCCTTCGCGGCCGCGGGCGCCGACGTGACGCTGCGCGTGTCCGGCGACCGCGAGCACCGGATCGGCGAGGAGGCCGTCGCGGGCGTGCGCGCTCTGCTGGCGCGGGCCGGCGCCGCTTCTCGCACCGTGCGCGACCAGATGTGACGGGTGCCCCTGGCGTCCGTGCCAGGGCTCACCGTGGGGTTCGCTAGCACCCTCGTGGCCGGGGGTGGGGTTACGTACTCCCGGCCAGGGCATCCACATTGTGCCCCATCCTGGCGCGGACTACCACCGTCGATCGTCCACATTCCGCCGCTTGTCCGGAGTCCAAGGCCGTTCGGCGCATCAGAGCGGTCGCGACGTAGCCTTCGCCGATGTCCGCCGTCGTCCGGGTGTCGGTGATCGCGACCTGCGCCGCGACGCGCCCGGTCCTCGACGCCCTGCGCGCGCATGCCCGCCTCGAGCGCGTCGCGCCGAGCGAGTACGACGCGCACCTCGACGGGGCGGCCGACGCCGCCTCCGCCGTCGCCCGCCTCGCTGACGTCCTCGACCGTGACGTCACGCCCGAGTGGGACGAGGTCGTCTCGCTGTCCGATCGCCCTGACGGCCCCGGCTGAGCCGACATCGCGCGCGAGCGATGGGGCGAGGGCGGGTAAGGCGGGCGCCATGCACCGTCGCACCGCCGTCCTCGCGCTCGCCGGCGCCGCCGCCTCCGGGGTCGCGATCGCGCTCTCGCGCCTGGGCGTACGCGCCCGCAACCGCTCCGGCTCCGGGTCCGGCGCAGGCACGGAAGTCCAGGAGTACACGTGCGACTGCGGCCAGGTGTTCCGCGTGGTCGGCAGCGGCCGTCACCGCGTCTACTGGCTCGTCGATGCCTCCGAGAACGACCCGGTGCTCGAGGCCGCGTGCCCCAACTGCGAGCGCGCCCTCCCGCGCGACCAGGACCTCGAGACCGCCACGGCCACGGCCGCGGGCGGCCGTTCTCAGGTCAGGTGATAGTTGCCACGCACGTCCCGGCTCACGCAGCGGAAGCCGAGTCGCCGGTACTGACCGTCCGCGGCGCGCGCGCAGAACTGCCCTCGGCGCAGGCACTTCTCGGCGCCGTTGATGGTGGCGTGCGTGAAGCTGCCCGAGCACGACTTCGACGCGATGGCGGCGTGCGCGGCGGGCGGCGCGGCGGGCGCGACGACGGGCGCGGCGCCGATCAGGCCGAGCGCGGCGGTCGAAGCGACAAGCCAGCGGCGGATCTTCATGTCTGTCCTCCCAGGACGATCAGTGGTTCTTCACCGATCGACGGGGGTGGGCGGGACACTGAGCTCCGCGGCGCCATGCGGTCCGCTGCCGGACACGCCGGTCCCAACCGCCGAGCGGCCTGCCTCCGGACCATGGGCGCAGACAGCCGGCGGCGTCAGCGCCATCGAACTCCGGAGCGATGCGCGCCCCGCGCGGCGGGTACTGCGAGGCCATGAGCGATCAGCAGGACGAGCCACAGACGATCCCGAGCCTGCGGGAGACCGGCGAAGCCATGTCCGAGGAGGAGGAGGCCCGCAAGACCTCGTCACCGGGCGCGGGCCATCCCGCCGGCGACACGGAGCCGTACGGGGGCCTCGAGGGCGATGAGGGGCGCGACAACGCCGGCGTCACCCCGCCCATCGCCGACGACGCGGTGGAGGGCCAGACCAAGTCGCCGCCCGAGTAGGCCGCCCGCGGTCCGGCGGCTTGACGCGGCCCGCCGGCGAGGCGGGCCGCTGGGGTCCCGCGTCCACGGGCGGTGGCGCCGCGCGCGGGTTGAACCGCAGGCCCTGCGCGCCGGTGATGAACGGAATCGACCGGCGCGTTGGCGCTCGGTGAGTTACTGTCGGCGCGCATGGCGGAGCAGGGATATGCAGACGGCTGGCATCCCGCAAGGCTGATCCCGGCAATCGGGATCCGCGGGCAGGAGGAGCAGGAGAAGCGCGCAACCTCATCGTTGCTTGCGGTCATGCATGCCGTGCCGGATTTCGGCCATGCCCTCGCCGGCGCGTTGGGCGCTCCGAAGGGCCGTATTGCCACCTTTACCGAGGTGCAGCTCAAGGACGCCGCCGGCAAGACGCACATCCCGGACGGGGCGATCATCGTGCAGCGAGGAAGACCTCCTGGCGGTGCCTCGTGGAGGTCAAGACCGGCACTGCGCAGCTGCGCACGACCCGCCTGTACCACCTCTCGTGGTGGCGGATCCTGACCGAAGCGATCGTCGCGCACCGCCACCACGGCGTCTCAGACCCCGACCAAGCGTGGCTGCTCGGGGAGCTCATCGCCTACCTGGACGACGAGCGATCCGGCGCGAGCGGTTTCCAGGACATGGGTGAGAACTGGGTCAAGGTCCGGAACGGTGCCGGCGACGGAACGCTGCGAGCAGCGGACGCCGAGGTCCGTGACGTTGCCGAGCGCTGGGAGCAATTCGTCGAGTACCTCTGCCTGGGGCTCGGGCAGGACCTCGGCCGCGACGTACGCCCGGTACGGCCTCGCAAGCAAACTGCCGCCGCACGGCTCGACGCGAACGCTGCCGCGCTCGCGAACGCCGGGACGCTCGAAGCGGCGATCCGCGTACCGGACGCTGTCGGGCCCCTCGTCGTCCAGGCGGACCTCCGGACTCGAAAGCTCATCACGAGCGTTGCGGTCGAGGCACCTGGAGACGGTCGCCCGGCGACGCGGGTGAACTGGCTGCTCCGGCAGCTGAAAGACGCGCCTGACGGCCTGCTTGTAGAGGTGAGCTTCGCCAGCACCAAGGCGACGACCGCCGGCCTCCTCAGCGCTGCGAGGGACGACGCTCAGAGCCTGCTGCTGGCGAACGACGCGAAGCGGGCTCCGCGTGCCTTCCGGCTGGCGCTCTCCCGCCCGATGGGCACGAAGCGCGGCAAGGGTGAGCGATCGTTCGTCCTCGAGACTCGCAAGCAGGCGATCGACTTCTATCGGGAACTCGTCCAGAACCTTCGACCTTGGCGCGCCGCCCCGCCCAAGCTGCCCGATCAGCCGGACGAGGCGCCCGAAACCGCGTCCCCTGAGCCGCCTTCCTTCAGCGCGATCGAGGACCGCGAACCTACCGAGGCTCAGCCGCAAGCCGGCTGAGCCGCTTCGGGCGCGGCTCGGTGGCGGACCCGCGAGCGATGCGGTCCCGCGCTCGACCAACGATCCGCAGGAGCACAACGCGGACGGCCCGGCACTCTGGCGCACGCTTCACCGCCAGAGGACGGCCGTGGCCGAGGGCGACGCCCGGTGAGGACCGCAATGGGCCCCATGCGCGGCAGTCCACGCGCTGCGCGGCGATGGACTCGCGGGGGAGCGCGGCGGCGGAGCGTTATCGGCGGTGCGTCTCCGTCCATCCGACCGTGAGACCTCGGCTTCGCGGCTCGGCCAGGCGCTCGAGTTGCGCGGCGAGTTGCAGCAGGACCGTCTCCTCGGGCGCCATGAGCTGCACGCCGATCGGCAGCCCGTCGGCCGTCACGTGGAGCGGCAGCGAGATGGCGGCGAAGCCCGACACGTTGGCCATCGGCGTCCAGCCCGTCGTGGCGAACTCGACGCGGAAGAACTGCTGCGTCGAGCCGCGCGGCCGGTTGAGATGACCCAGCGGCGGTGGCCCGCCCGTCAGGAGCGTGGGGACCAGGAACACGTCGACGTCCGACAGCCCCTCGGCGAAGCGCCGGCCCTGCGCGTGGACGGCCGCGATCGCGCCCGCGTACCGGGCGCCGGTCACCGAGCGACCCTCCTCGAGCATCTCCCACGCGGTGGGCTCGAGCTCATCGCGCTCGGGTGGCCGGCCAAGCGCCGACTCCGCCAGCGCATGCAGCTCGAGATTCGATACCTGGTGAAGGACCGCGACCGCGTCGACCACAGCCTCGGGCTCGAACGCGGGGGAGCCGTGCGAGAGGTCGTGCCCGAGCCCGGTGAGCATCACCGCCGTCGCCTCGACCGCCGCGCGCACGTCGGCGTGCGTACTGCCCTCGAACGGGCCGTCGGCCGTCCAGAGGATCCGCAGCGGCGGCGGGTCGCGCTCGATCGCGCTGAGCCACGGCTCGGGGGGAACGGCGGCGAAGTACGGATCGCCGGGCGCCGGGCCGGCGGTCGCGTCCAGCAGGGCCGCGCAGTCGCGCACCGTGCGCGTCAATGCGTGTTCGTTGACGAGGCCCTCGAGCCCATGACCCCCTTCAGGCGCGAACGTCTTGCGGCCGCGCGCGGGCTTCAGCCCGATCACGCCGCAGCACGACGCGGGCACCCGGATCGATCCGGTTCCGTCGCCGCCGGAGGCCGCCGGCACGAGGCCGGCTGCGACGGCGGCCGCCGACCCGCCACTGGACCCGCCGGGCGAGCGGTCCGGCGCCAACGGGTTGACCGTCGGCCCGAACAGGACGGGCTCGGTGGTGCAGTGGTTTCCCCACTCGGGCGTGTTGGTCTTGCCGGCCACGACGAGGCCCGCGGCGAGGTAACGCGCGACGACGACCGACGTCGCCGGCGAGACGTGGTCGCGCAGCGCCACTGAGCCCATCCGTTCAGGCACGCCCGCGATCGGCCCGCCGAGGTCCTTGAGCAGGAACGGCGCCCCCGCCAGCGGCCCGTCGCCGAGTGGCGCGGCGGCCTGCGACCGGGCCCGGTCGAACAGATCGCAGATCACCGCGTTGAGCGAGCGCGCGGACTCGATGCGCGCGATCGCGGCGTCGAGCAGCTCGAGGGGCGTCGCCTCGCCAGAGCGCACGAGTGCCGCGTGGCCGATCAGATCGAGCGTCTCCAGGTCGGTCATCGACGCGCAGTCTTACCGGCGCCGGCCCGCGCCGCAATCGACGGTCGGGCCGTGCACGGCAGCGCCGGCGCCGGTCGTCCGAGCCGATGGCCGGCCACGTCGGCTTGCGCGACGCCCCTCGGTGCGGGACGCTCGGACCTTCCGACCAGGAGACGGCTCATGAACAGCCTGGACGTGGCGCCGCGATTGCAGGCGTTCCTTGACGCGTTCAACGCGCACGATGTCGACGCGGTGATGTCGTTCTTCACCGACGACTGCGTCCTCGACATGCCACGTGGACCTGCGCCCGGGGGGCAGCGTCTGGTCGGCAAGCAGCAGGTGCGGAAAGGGATCCAGGCGAGGTTCGACGGGATTCCCGACATCCACTACGGCGACGACCGCCACTGGACGTGCGGGGACCGGGCCGTGTCCGAGTGGACGATCCGCGGCACCCAGCTGACGGGCGAGCGCATCGAGGTGCGGGGCTGCGACCTGTTCGAGCTCAGTGACGGCAAGATCAGCCGAAAGGACTCCTTCTGGAAGATCGTCGACTGAGACTCGAGCGGCGGCGCGAGCGGAGCGCGTTCCCGATCAGCCGCTGTGCGATTGCACCTGTCGTTCGCCGACGATGATGCTCGGCATGGCCTACGACGAGGACCTCGCCAGCCGCATCCGTGAGCTGATCGCCGGCGACCCCGACGTCATCGAGAAGAAGATGTTCGGCGGTCTGGCGTTCCTCGTCGCCGGGAACATGTCGGTCGCGGCCAGCGGTCAGGGCGGCCTGATGGTGCGCATCGAACCGGACGACACCGAAGCCCTTCTCGGCCGGCCACATGTCCGTCCGTTCGAGATGCGCGGCCGCGCGATGCGCGGCTGGCTCCGGGTCGACGCCGAGGGCGTGCGGACCAAGCGCCAGCTCGAGCCCTGGGTCAAGCGTGGGGTCGGATACGCGCGCTCCCTTCCTGCGAAGCACTGAGCCGGTCGCCGGAGAGCCCGGCGGCGGGGCCATCGACGTCTCGCGGCACGCTGCCCAGGGCCACGAGGATGCGTTCGTCGGCCGAGCGTCTCGACCTGGAGGATTGCCGGTCGGCGTCGCATCGGAGGTTGCCGGGCCTCGCCCGGCGCTTGCGCCGCGACGGCTCCGGGGACAAAGACCACTCCGGCGGACCGCAACGCCGCCGGGAGCAACGACACGGGGGCCCGGCCGCTCTCTCCTTGGGCCGGGCCCGCGATTCTCACGCCGGCCGCACGCACAACGACGGCTGGACACCGAGCGCCAGCGGGTCGCGTCCGGGCATGCACGCCTGTGCCGGTTCGCGCCGGTGGACACGCGAGGGTCTTAGGACCAAGAGCCGAATTCGGGCGACGCGTGGCGGGGTACGCGTGGGCCATGAGCGAGCCCGACCCGCGCGACGCGAGGCTGACGGTCTCAGACAGCGGCTCGGCGGTCCGCGTGACCGTGGAGGGACAACTCGATCTCGCCAGCGCGGACGCGCTGCGGGTCGCCCTGGAGCAGCTGCGCGGCCATCGTCGCCGGACCGTCCTGGACCTCCGCGACGCGGCGTTCGCCGACGGACGGGCGCTCAGACGGCTGCTCCCGGTGGCCTTCGCTCCGCGCGACGAGCGCTGGGACCTCACCATCGACGGGATGAGCGAGTCGGTGCGGCGCGTGCTCCGACTCACGGGCCTTCAGCCGTAGGCCGCCGTCGATCCCAGCTGCCGGCCTCGCGGCCGGCGACGGCAGCGCCTTTCCACCGGGCGTAGAGTCCGGGCATGGGCCGCATCTCGCGTCGCGGCGAAGCGGCGGCCACTTCTCGTTCGGAACGGGCCGTTTGCCTGAACGGGCAGCGGGCGGACCGGCAGGCAAGCACCAACGACCGAGTGGAGCTGAGATGCCTGGTTTCGAGTTTCGGTTCAGAGCGGGGGGCGGGCAGCCGACGGTCCACAGCTTCAGGTTCAAGAAGACCGCGACGCTCAGCCTCGGCGACTTCCTGAACTTCGAGGAGGGCGAGGTCGACCTGGGCGCCCATGGCGACGACGCTTTGCTCGGTGTCTGTCAGGAAACGCTCGTCGGCGTCGCCTCGACGACGACGATTCGCGTCATCACCGACAGCGACGCGGTCTACGGCGTGGAGGACGACAACGCTCGCAGTGTGGGGGAGGTCCTCGACCTGACCGGCGCCACCGGCTTGCAAGGCGTCGCCCGCGGCACCGACTCGGAGCTCCTGGTGGTGCTGGAATGCACGGCGCAGGAGGAGACGCTCGTTCGCATCAACGCCGGGCGCCACCACCGGGTGGTCTCCGAGCCCGTGCGGGTACTGACCGGCGGAGAGTTGAACGCCGCGGTCGCACGCGCGGTCGTCCGCTACCACCGCCAGCACACCGGTCGAGGGCCGACGAAGGCCCAGGCGTTCTACCGCGGAAACACCCTCGTCGTCGTGGTCCGAGACGTGCTGACCCAGGCGGAGCGCAGTCTCGCCGACGCCGGCCGAGGCGATGTGGTCAAGCCGATGCGGATGGCGTTTCAGGAGATGATGTGCGGGGACCTGACCGCGACCATCGAGGAGCTCACGGCCTGCAGGGTGCTGGCGTTCATGAGCGCCAACAGCTTGGACCCGGACATGGCCGCTGAGGTGTTCGTGCTCGACCGTCCCCTGCCGCGCCAGGCGGCCGAGCCGCCCCAGCGCCCCGCCGAGTAGCGCGGGCGCCGAATTCCTCGGTGTGCCGCGCAGGCCGGCCCGTGCGCGTCGCCGCGCCGCCGACCCGATGTCGCACGGCCGCCCCTGCCCAGCCCGGCCGCGCCCCGGGGGAAGCGCGGCCGGACGGGCGGGCGGACCGGCGTCTGCGACGCCACGAGTCCTCTCTCGCCTCAGCACTGTGACGTCCCAAAACGACGCTCACATGGGGCGATGGCGCGTATCGGCTGCGCAGTTCCGGCACGTTTTGCGTCCAGGTTCAGCGACCATCGTCCTAGGACCCATGACGGCGAAGCGTGGTGGCTAGTCCGACGCGGGACCGTGCGGCTCGGTGTGCACGACGACGTCGGCCATGTGCGGCTGGCCGCGGCGGATGTCGTCCTCGAGGCGGCTGGCGAGCTCGTGCGCATCGCCCAGGCTCGTGTCGGACTTCACCGCGACGGTGACGAGGACGACCAGGCCCGCGTCGGTGCGCAACAACCGCAGCTCGCGCGGCGGCCGGCCGGTGCGTTCGACGACCAGCTGCGTGATGCGTTCGCGTTCGCGCCGGTCGCGCTCGTCGTCGGTCTCTTCGGGCCGGGCCGCGAGCGGCTGCTCCAATGGCTCCAGGTGCGTCTGCACGTCTGCGACCCCGGGCTCCGTCCGCAGCGCGGCCTCCACGCGCTCGGCGACCTCCTGGGCCGCGTCGAGCGGCAGGTCGGGCGACATCTTCAGATGCAGCGAGAGGCTGGCCCGTCCGTCGTGCTCGTAGATGACGATGTCGTGGGCCTCGCGCACGAGCGGCTCGGCCAGCGCGACCGCCAGCGCACGGTCGCGCAGGTCAAGGCCCTCGCGCTCAGGCTCGAGGTGGACGACGACGTCGCTGCCGGGCAGCGCCTCGCGGACGGCCGCTTCGACGTCGTCGGCGACCCCGTGGCCCTCGACGATGGCCTGGCCGGGTGGGACCGCGATGACGGCGTCGGCGAAGTAGCGCCCGCCGGACTCGCGCAGCCGCAGGCGGCGCAGGTGAATGCCGTCCCGCGCGGACGCGATGGCCTGTGCGGCACGGGTCTGTGCGTCGGCCGGCGCGGTGTCCATGAGGACGCGCGCGTTCTCGTAGATCAGCCGGGCGGAGGCGGCGAAGATGATGCCGGCCACCAGCAGGGCCGCGACGGCGTCGCCCTGCGCGAAGCCCGCGCTCACCAGGACCAGCCCGCCGAGCACGGCCAGCGTGCCGGCCAGGTCGCCGGCGAAGTGAAAGGCGTTGGAGCGCAGGGCGGCGGAGTGGTACTTCGCGGCGCTGCGAACGGACACCAGGATGCGGCTGACGTCGATGGCGAGCGCGACGCCGATCACGGCGAACACGTACCAGCGCGGCTCGAACGGCTCCCCGCCGCCCGTCAACCGCCGCACCGCCTCGACGACGACGACGATGCCACCGCCCGCGAGGATCGCGGCCTCGCCCAGCGCCGCCAGGTTCTCGGCGCGCCGGTGACCGTAGTTGTGCTCCGCGTCCGCCGGGCGGCCGCCCAGGCGGATGGCGAAGAACGTCAGAACGGCCGCCACGACATCGCCGCTCGACTCGATGCCGGCCGAGATGAGGCCGAGGCTCCCGGTCACCAGCCCCGTGCCGAGCTTCAGCGCGACGAGCACCGCCGCCGCCGCGATCGAGACGAGCGCGGTACGGCGCTGGCCCCGCTGGTCCGGGTCCTGGTCCTGTCGGGGCCACGCGGCGACGGTGTCGGGCGCCACCGCGACGTCGTCTGCGTCATGGGCCATGTCCTGAACCGTAGGGCCGGCGGGCGGTCGGTTCGAGCTCATCGCTCCCGCCGGCCGTTGGAGCAGCGGCGCGCGGGGCGCACTGCGCCTGTGGTGCCCGGCGCCGCGGACGGTCCTCCAGGACGGCCAGGTGATGCGCAGGATGACCGCGGTGATCGCCAGGCCGATGCGCGGGACACCCGGAGATGCTCGCTGTGCGGGCGAGTCGCTCGCCGGCCCGGAGCAGCGGCATGCGGTGGATCCTGCCCTCGATGGCCCTCTGCAGCTCTGGATCTTCGCGCGCCTCGCGAGCTGGTCAGCCGCGCCCAAACGCGCCGCCGGCCGAGCTCGGCGAGCGCATCCACACCCGCAGACGGCCCGGTGAGGACGCAAGAGTCCCGCAATTGCGGAACTCTTGCCGACGCGCCCGGCAGGATTCGAACCTGCGGCCTCTTGCTCCGGAGGCACAGCAGAACCGGGCGATGAGGGGCACGGATCTCCCGATAGACAGCGGAGATCCGTGCGCAGCCGGCTGCGCCGACAGCGGCGTGGATGCGGCGCGATCAGGCGGGATCGGTGGCCATCCGGGCACCGGTGCCCACGGTCCGGCGCCGGCTACGTGTCTTGGAGGAAGGTGAGGAGCGCGATGACGAACGCGCCGATGGTGGCGAGGCCGATCACCGCACCGAGAGGCCGGCCCGGCCATCGCGGTCGGCGCCCCCGTCCCGACGAGCGGCGACCCCGGCACCTACGCCCACGAGTTCGGCCGGCGATGGACGCCGCGCCGGGCGCCGGGGCCGATGTCGATGCCGTCCATATGATTCGCGGCCATGAGCGACATCCGCGAGGTCCCCGAGGGCGAGACGCAGCGCGTCGCGCCCGCACTGCTCGAGCTGCGCGTCGACGCCGGCCCGCTCGAGCGGTTGATCGAGCGCGTCGATGCGCAGCGCGCCGCCGGGTATCGCGTGGTCGGCGCCTTCGAGGAGGGTGACGAGGACGCGCAGGCGGTCATCGGCTTCAAGGTCACCGATAACCTGGTCTGGGGCCGCTACCTGTACATCGAGGATGTCGTGACGCGTCCCAGCGGGCGCGGGAAGGGCCACGCGCCGGCACTGATGAGCTGGGTCCTCGACCAGGGCCGGGCCGCGGGATGCGCGAGCGTGCACCTCAACTCGGGAACCGGCGCCGACCGCCGCGGCGCGCACCGCTTCTACTTCAACAGCGGGCTGCGGATCGCCGCCCATCACTTCGCGATGGACCTGGAGTAGGGCGCGCGGTTAGCGGCTCGTCGCAGCGCGCCCGACAGGATTCGAACCTGTGACCTCTTGCTCCGGAGGCAAGCGCTCTATCCACTGAGCTACGGGCGCCGGTGCCGTACGGGACGGCGGGCACCATGGTACCGGCCGCCGGGGTGGGGGAGCGCGGGGGCGCTCGGGGTATCGTGAGAAGCGGACCGCGTCTCTCTTGGGGGTATCACGGATGAGGAAGCTGATCGGGGTGGGGACGGCGCTGGCCGCGACCGTCGTGCTGTGTCCGGCCGCGCAGGCGGCGACGACCGCCCCGCCGCCCCGACCGGCCGTGCTGCCCATGGTCCTGCCGTCGGCCGGCGACGTCCGCGCGGCGGCGGCCGAGCCCTCGCAGTGGCTCGTCGGCGCGCGGCCCGACGCGCGCACGGCGGCGGTCGCGAGGCGGTTCGGCGCGCGCCGGCTCCAGGTCGCCGGGGCGTATGCCGTCCGACGTGATCGGGCGTTCGCGTTCGCGGCCGCGCTGCGGCGCGGCGGCGCGCTGACCTACGCCGAGCCCGACAGCAGCCTGCAGCGCCGCAGCGCGCTCGACGCCAACCCCGCCGGATGGGGGCGCGGCGCCGTGGTGCCCCCGACGCTGGCGCCGCCGGCGGCGCAGGTCACCGTCGGCATCGCCGACGACTTCGTCGACAAGGCGCACCCCGACGTCGGCCCGCAGACGCGCTGGGTCAACACGGGGCCCGGGGCGGTGCTCGGCTCGCACGGCACCGAGGTCGCCTCCGCGGTCAGCGGGCTCGCCAACGGCACGGGCGTCGAGGGCATCTTCCCGGGCGTCCCGCTGCTCTCCTACGGGCTCGGCTCCGACATCTCGTGTGCGGACGCCGCGAACGGCGTGCTCACCCTGGTCGACCAGAAGGCCTCGGTCATCAACCTCAGCTTCGGCTCCGCGTCGGAGTGCTTCACGCTCTACCGCGCGGTGCAGGCGGCCTACGGGGCGGGCACGCTGGTCGTCGCCGCCGGCGGCAACGAGTTCCTGCAGGGCAACCCGCCGAGCTTCCCGGCGTCCTGGCCGCACGTCCTGAGCGTCGCCGCGCTCCAGGAGTCGCTGCAGCCGGCGTTCTTCAGCTCGGCGAACGCCGCGATCGACGTCGCCGCGCCCGGCCAGGCGCTGCCGCTCGCGGTCCCCGTCTCGCTCGACACCGACGGCACGCCCGACGGCGTCATGCTCGACAGCGGCACGAGCTTCGCGGCGCCCATCGTCGCCGGCGCGGCCGCGTGGCTGTGGTCCGCGCGCCGCAGCCTGAGCAACGGCCAGGTGGCCGACGTCCTGCGCTCCAGCGCCCAGGACGTGGGGGAGGCGGGCTATGACCCGCAGACCGGCTACGGGATGGTCAACCTCCCGCGGGCGCTCGCCGCCCGCACGCCGGCCGACGACCCGCTCGAGCCCAACGACGAGATCACGTTCATCGACGGGACCTCGTTCCAGCAGCCCGACCCGTACGTGTGGCGCGGCTTCCCGCACCGCCCGCTGCGCGCCTCCGTCGACACGATCGAGGACCCCGTCGACGTCTACCGGATCCAGGTCCCGGCGCGCCGGCAGGCCCGGATCGTCCTGCGCACGACGTTCGGCGACGCCGACCTGTTCATCTTCGGAGGGGACGCGCGGCGGCTGGGCCAGCGCCCGCTGGCGCGCTCGGAGCGAAACGGCCGCGCGACCGACGCGCTGACGCTCACGAAC
>JAXDHC010000342.1:0-8255 GCA_034664705.1 Solirubrobacteraceae bacterium | reverse complement strand
CGGACGGTCCTATCAGCTCACCGGCAAGGTGGCCGACGGCTCGGTGCAGGACATCCCGGGCGGCAAGTCGTTCCGCGTGCGCGACCGCAACGGCACGGTGTCCGTGCCCGTCCGCTACGTCGGGGCGATCCCCGATCCCTTCCGCGAAGGACGCGAGGTCATCGTGACCGTGCGCAAGCAGGGCGCCACGTTCGTCGGCGAGCGGGACTCGCTGGTGACGAAGTGCCCCTCGAAGTTCTCCGACAAGCCGCAGTCGCAGCCCGTCTGAGGCCATGGCCACCGTCGGTCGCGCCTGCCTGATCCTCGCCTTCGCCGTGTGCGTGTACGGCGTCGCCGCGTCGCTGTACGGCGCGCGCGGCCGCCGGCCGGACTGGGCCGAGTCGGGCCGCCGGGCGGTCTACGCGCTCGCCGCCCTCGCCACGCTCGCCTTTGTGGTCCTCGAGATCGCGTTCCTGCGCTCGGACTTCTCCTTCGGCGTCGTCGCGTCGCACTCCTCGACGACGACGCCGCTGTTCTACCGCGGCGCGGCGGCATGGTCCTCGCAGGAGGGCTCGCTGCTGCTCTGGCTGTGGCTGCTCTCGCTCTGGTCCAGCCTCGTGCTGTTCCTGACGCGCCGCCGCCTGCGCGACGTGGCGCCCTACGCCACGGCCGTGCTCCTCATCTTCGGCGCGTTCTTCAGCGGCCTGCTCGTCTTCGCCGCCTCGCCGTTCCAGACGCTCGCGGCGGTGCCGCAGGAGGGCATGGGCCTGAACCCGCTCCTGCGCCACCCGAGCATGATGATCCACCCCCCGATGCTCTACTCGGGGTACACGCTCTTCGCGATCCCGTTCGCGTTCGCGGTCGGCGCGCTCATCGTGCGCCGCGTGGACGCGGAGTGGATCAGCTCGACCCGGCGCTTCGCGCTCGCCGCGTGGTTCTTCCTCGGGATCGGCATCCTCCTCGGCGCGCGGTGGTCCTACGCCGAGCTCGGCTGGGGCGGCTACTGGGCCTGGGACCCGGTCGAGAACGCCTCGCTGATGCCGTGGCTGACCGGCACCGCCTTCCTGCACTCCGTGATGATCCAGGAGAAGCGGGGAATGCTGAAGGTCTGGAACGTGTCGCTCGTGCTGGCGACCGGCACGCTCGCGATCCTCGGCACCTTCCTGGTGCGCTCGGGGATCCTGGACTCGATCCACGCCTTTGGCGCCTCGACGCTCGGCCTGCCGTTCGTCACGCTCATCGGCGCGATGATCGCCGCCTCCATCGCGCTCGTCGTCACCCGGCGCGACGTGCTGCGCTCCGAGCACCGGCTCGACTCCGTGTGGTCGCGCGAGGCCGCGTTCCTCGGCAACAACCTCGTGCTGGTCGGGCTCTGCTTCGTCGTCTTCTGGGGCACCTTCTTCCCGCTGATCTCCGAGGCGGTGACGGGCACGAAGGCGGCCGTCGGGCCGCCGTGGTTCGACCGCTACACGGTCCCGCTCGCGCTCCTGCTCGTCCTGCTCTCGGGCATCGGCCCGGTCATCGCGTGGCGCCGCGCCACGCTCGCGAACCTGCGCCGCAACTTCATGCTGCCGCTCGCCGCCGCCGGCATCGCCGTCGTCGCCCTGCTGGCCGCAGGGGTGACCGGCAGCGTGACGGCGCTGATCATGTTCGCCGCGACCGCGTTCGTCCTGATGGTCGTCGGCCAGGAGCTGTGGCGCGGGGTCGGCGCCCGGCGCGCGATGGCCGGCGAGGCGCCGCCGCTGGCGCTCGTCCGGCTCATCCAGCGCAACCGCCGTCGCTACGGCGGCTACATCGTCCACGTCGGGATGGCCGTGCTCTTCATGGGCGTGGCGGCGTCGTCGGCCTTCCAGCAGGCCCGCGACGTCCAGCTCTCGCCCGGGCAGAAGGCGAACGTCGGCCCGTACGAGGTCACCTACGTCCGCGCCACGGCGCGCATCGCGGAGCGCGACGGCAGCCTCGAGCGGATCTCCTTCGGCGCGGTGCTCGACGTGCGCCAGGACGGGCGCAAGGTCACCACGCTGCACCCGGAGAAGGGCTACTACCCGTCGCAGGACGCCACCGGCCTGGGCCCGATCGGGCGCTTCTTCGAGGGCGAGGCCACGAGCGAGGTCGGCATGAAGGCCGGTCTGGGCCGCGACCTGTGGACCGCGATGTCGCCCGACATCGGCAAGCTGCGCCCGATCATCGACAAGGGCGACAAGACCTTCGCGAACGTCGAGGGCAAGATTCCGCCGCGGATGGAGGCGATGTTCCTCGGCCAGGCGATCCGCGGCCTGGTCGACCGCTACGAGCGCCGTCCGCCGCCGGCGACGTTCCGCGTACTCAGCTCGCCAATGGTGGCGTGGATCTGGATCGGCGGGCTCGTCGTGTTCGCGGGCGGCCTGATCGCCATGTGGCCCTCGCCCGAGGGGCGGCGCGGCCGCGTGCGCGCCCGTTACGCGGCCCGGCTCGCGCGCGAGCTCGGCCGCGCGTAGGGACCGCGGCACCAGCGTTGGACGCGCTTGCCCCGCTGATCGTGATCGTCGTGCTCGCCGTGGTGGTGCTGCTCGTCAGCGCGCCGCTGCGCCGGGGGACGGCCGCGCGCACCGAGGAGCGCGCCGAGCTGCGTCGCGCCGATCTCGAGGCCGCCCGCGAGGCGAAGTACCGCGAGATCCGCGACGCCGAGATGGACTACCGCACCGGCAAGCTGTCGGAGGCCGACTGGAAGGCGCTCGATCGCGAGCTCCGCGGCGAGGCCATCGAGATCCTGCGCCGGCTGGACGAGCTGGGCGAGCCGGTCGCCGACCGGCCCGGGACGGAGTGAGCCGGCCCGCGAGCCGGTACCATCGCCGCCATGGAGCTGATCTTCTCCGTGATCCAGGTGATCATCTCGATCGTGCTGATCTTCCTGGTGCTCATGCACTCCGGCAAGGACGCGGGCCTCTCCGGGGCCTTCGGCGTGGGCACGGGCCAGGGCCCGCTCGGCGGCGGCTCGCTCGTCGAGCGCAACCTGAACCGGTGGACGATCGGCTTCGGGATCGCGTTCGCGGTCAACACGATCATCCTGATCAAGCAGCCCTGGGGGTAGGTAGAGGCTGTCTCAGGCCTCCCTGCGCGCGCCTGGCGGCGCCGGCATCCCGCCATGCGGCGTCCTCGCCGGTTCACGTGGCTGGGCCACGCATCACCGGCTGCGTCCTTGCCTGGCGGGCCCCGGCATCCGCCATCCGCACACACGGAGGCCCTGAGCCAACCTCTTGAGGCTCTCTCAGGCCTCCCTGCGCGCGCCTGGCGGCGCCGGCATCCCGCCATGCCATGCGCCGGCGGCCCCGGCGCGCGGCGGCGCTCAGATCGTCTGGCCGGTGATGCGAAAGCCGCCTGCGCGCAGCGCGGGGCACACGACGCCGGTGGCGAAGCGCCGCCCGTAGAAGGCCGCGTCGGCGACGAGCCGCTGGCGCGCCGACAGCGCCTCGGTGGCCTCGAGGATGCGCAGCGCCGAGTCGGTGAAGCGCACGTCGCGCACGGGGCGCGTGATGCGCCCGTCCTCGATCAGGAACGTGCCGTCGCGCGTCATGCCGGTCAGGAGCGTCCGCTTCTCGTGGGCCGCGTTGACGTACCAGAAGCGCGTCACGTAGAGGCCCCGGTCGATGGGGGCGGCGAGCTCGGTCTCGTCGGCCGCGCCGCCGCCGATGAGCACGAGGTTCGCGGGGTGCGGCCCGAAGCCGGAGCCGCCGGGGGCGACGGCGTGCCCCGTGGAGCGTGCCCCGCCGCCCGCGCGGGCGGCCGAGCGCGTGTCGTGGACGACGCGGTGGGCGACGCCGTCCTGGATGAGCGGGATGGGGTTCTTCGGGACGCCCTCGAGGTCGAAGGCGCGCGGCAGCGTGCGCGCGAACCGGGGCGAGTCGCTGAGGTTGATCGACGAGGCCGCCACGCGGGTGCCGAGGCGGCCGTCGAGCGCGCCGCGGCCCTCGGCGTGCGCGAGCCCGTTGAAGGCCAGCGCCCCGAGGAAGTCCAGCAGCGTGCCGACCGCGTCGGCCTCGAGGACGACGGGGTACTCGCCCGGCGCGAGCTCGACGGGCTCGGCGCTCGTGACCTTCGCCGCCGCCCGGCGCGCGATCGCCTCCGGGTCGAGCGCGCCTGCCGCGACGGCGGCGTCCGCGGCCCAGCCCGTGCGTCCCGCCGCGTCGCGCGCGACGACCTTCATGTAGGCGTCGGTCACCGCGTCGCGGGCGCGCACGCCCGCCGACGAGGCGATGGCGGTCTCGACGACGCCGGCGGTCCAGATCCCGAAGGCCTCGAGATCGCGCTCGGCGCACACGGCGAAGGCGGCGGCGAGCGCCGCGCCGGCCACGGCCGGGTCCAGCGCCGCCGTCGCCGCGTCGAAGCCGTCGTGCGCGCGCGCCGGCGCCGGCTCGGGAAGGCCCGGGTACTCGCCGGGCTCACCGGCCGCGGCCGCCGCGGCGCGGGCCGCGGCGTCCGCGCGCGCGGCGACGTCGCGCAGCCCGTCGTCGGAGAGCTCGTTCGTCCCGGCGGCGCCGGTGTGGCCGTCGTGGACGCGCAGGATCGAGACGCTCGTGTCGTCGACCCCCGTGGCCTGGGTCGGCGTGGAGCGCGCGAAGCGCGACACGAGCGAGCGCTCCCGGGTCACCGTGGCCTGCGCCTCGCCGGTGGCCTGCCCGAGGGCGCGCTCGGCGAGGTCGAGGACCGATTCGCTCATGCGACGCCGACCTGCACGTCGCGGAAGCGCGCGGGCGCGGCGCCGTGCGACACCGACATGATCTGTCCGGGCTCGCCCTTGCCGCAGTTCGTGAGCCCCCACAGCCGCCACTCGCCCGCGCCGCAGACCGCGTCGAGCGAGCCCCAGAAGCGCGGCGTGATGCCGGCGTAGGACGGGTTGCGGACGAGGCGACCGAGCCGCCCGCCGCGGATCTCGCGGCCGATCTCGGTGCCGAACTGGAACTGGAGGCGGCGGTCGTCGATCGACCACGAGCGGTTGGTCTCGAGGTACAGGCCCTCGTCGGTGTCGGCGATGAGATCCTCGAGGCTCCCCGCGCCGCCCGGCTCGATGGAGACGTTGGTCATGCGCACGATCGGCTGGCGCGCGAAGCCGTCGGCGCGCGCGCAGGCGCCCGAGCGCTCGAGGCCGACCGCGGCCGCCGACTCCCGGTTGGACAGCGCGCCGCGCAGGACGCCGCCCTCGATGAGCGCGAAGCGCCGGGCCGCCACGCCCTCGTCGTCCCAGCCGAACGAGCCGAGCGCGCCGGGCAGCGTGGCGTCGGCGATGATGTTCAGCTGCTCGGAGCCGTAGCGCAGCGACCCGAGGTCGCCGGGGAGCACCCAGCTCGTGCCGGCGTACGACGCCTCCTGGAGCAGCATGCGGTCGAGCTCGAGCGCATGGCCGATGGACTCGTGGATCTGGAGGGCGAGCTGCTCCCCGTCGAGGACGACGGTCGTCACGCCCTCCGGGCACTGCGGCGCCGTGAGCAGCTCGACGGCCTCCTCGGCGACGCGCGGCGCGTGCGCGGCGAGGTCGAGGGCGAGCACGTGCTCCCAGCCCGCCGCCGCGAACAGGCCGCCGTGGGCCAGGGGATAGGACCGCATCTGCAGCTCGCTGCCGTCCGACGCCCAGGCGGCGATGCCGCCGCCGGTCGCCACGAGCTCCTGGGTGCAGGCGGCGCCGTCGGTGGACGCGAGCGCCTTGCGCTCGCGCCACGCGCGCAGCGCCGCGAGGCTGCGCACGACGCGCTCGTCGCCGGTGCGCAGGGCCGCCTCGGCGGCGAAGAGCAGCGCGAGCTTGTCCTCGAGGGACACGTCGAACGGGTCGACCTCGTGCGGCGAGGCCCAGTGGCCGCGCGCGGGGTGGACCGGGGTCAGCGGCGTGGCGGCCCCGGCGGGCTGGGCCTCGGCGATCGCGAGCGCCTGGGCGAGCGCGGCCTCGGCGCCCGCGGCGCTCACGTCGCGCGTCGCCGCGAAGCCCCAGCCGCCGCCGACGCGAACGCGAACCCCGATGCCCTCGGCGCTCGAGGCGGCGAAGTCGTCCACCGTGCCCGCCCGCACGGCGAGCGCCTCCTCGCGGTGCTCGACGTGGCGGGCCTCCGCGTAGGCGCAGCGGCCCTCGGCCTTGGCCATGAGGTCGGTGAGGAGGTCGAGGATCACCAGGCCCGCCGGTAGAGGTCGCGGATCTCGGCGGCGTCGGCCGCCGGTGGCGTATTCCCGAGCTGCGGGCGTGCGGCGGCCGCCTCCACGCACGCCTCGAGGCGGTCCTCCGCGAGGCCGATGTCGCGCAGGCGCTCGGCGCCGGCGCGGGCGGCGAGGTCGCGCGCCAGCGCGACTGCGTCGATCGTCTCGGGGTCGCGGCGGCGCAGCGCCTCGATCGTGTGCGGGAGCATCGCCGCGTTGCCGGGGCCGTGGCCGGTGCCGCCCACGCGCACGAGCGTCTGCGCGAGCACGTGGTGCAGCCCAAGGCCGGCCTGGTCGAGCGTGTAGCCGGAGAGCAGCGCCCCGAGCGCGAGGGCGTCACGGTCGGGCTCGTCGCCCTCGTAGGCCGTGGCGATGAGGCGGACGGCCTCGCGGCCGACGAGCACCGGCACCGGCGAGGCAGCGGTCGTCACGGCGCCCTCGACCGCGTGGGCGAGCGCGTTCGCGGCGCTGGCCGCGAGCTCCGCCGGCGGCTGCGAGGCCGAGAGCGCGGGGTCGTTGATGACGATGGCGGGGCGCACGTTCGGCGTGCTCGGGTCCACGCCCTTCGCGTGGCGGTGGCCGCGGCTCATCTCCGCGGCGCTGAGCGTGGTCGGGATCGCGGCTGCGCGCACCGGCCGGCCGGCCGCGGCGGCCAGCGCCTTGACCACGTCGACGACGCGGCCGCCGCCGAGGGCGACGAGCAGCTCGCCGGAGACCTCGTCGCGGAGCTGGGCGGCGAGCTCGTCGACGGTGCCGCCCGGCACGTGGTGCACCGCCGCGGCGCCCGCCACCACGCCGGGCGCCGACGCCTCGGCGCGCGGGGTCGTCAGGAGCGTGTAGCCCTCGCCGAGGAGCTCGCCGGCGGTGGCGATCGCGCCGCGGCCGAAGCGGATCGTCCGCTCGCCGTCCTGCCACGTGAAGCCGTCGGTCATCGCGGCCCATCCTATGGCCGTGCCCGGGTGGCCCGGCCGGGCGCCGTCGCGCGACCGTCCGCCGCGTGGCGGTCCGCCGGCGGCGCCCGGCGGCCTACAGGTTCCCGCGGCGGTCCTGCTCGCGCTCGATCGCCTCGAACAGCGCCTTGAAGTTGCCGTCGCCGAACCCGCGGGCGCCGTGGCGCTCGATGATCTCGAAGAACACCGTGGGACGGTCGCCCACCGGCTTGGTGAAGATCTGCAGGAGGTAGCCCTCGTCGTCGTGGTCGACGAGGATGCCCTGCTCGCGCAGGTCGGCGAGCCGTCCGATCACCTCGGGCACGCGCGCCGGCACCTCCTCGTAGTAGGCCGCGGGGATCGTGAGGAACTCCACGCCCCGACTGCGCATCTCGGCCACCGTGCCGACGATGTCGCGCGTCGCCACCGCGATGTGCTGCGCGCCCGCGCCCTCGTAGAACTCGAGGTACTCGTCGATCTGCGACTTCCGCTTGCCCTCGGCGGGCTCGTTGATCGGGAACTTGATGCGCCCCTTGCCGTCGGCGACCACCTTCGACATGAGCGCCGAGTACTCCGTCGAGATCGCCTCGTCGGAGAAGTGGATCATCTCCACCATGCCGAAGACGTCCTCGTAGAAGCCGACCCACTCGTTCATCCGGCCGAGCTCGACGTTTCCGACGATGTGGTCGATCCCGAGCAGCATCCCGCTGTCCCGCGGCCCGCGCTCGACGGGCTCGTAGCCGGGCAGGAACGCCCCGCGGTAGGCGCCGCGCTCGACGAAGGTGTGCAGCGTCTCGCCGTAGGTCCGGATCGTCGCCAGCCGCACGGTCCCGTGCGCGTCGGACAGCTCGCGGGGCTCGGCCACGCCGACGGCGCCGCGCGCCGTCGCCTCGCGGTAGGCGTGGTCGACGTCGGGCACGGACAGGGCGATGACCTTCACGCCGTCGCCGTGCGCGTGCTGGTGCGCCGCGATCGGCGAGTCGGAGCGCAGCGCGCCGGTCAGCACGAGCCGGATGCGGCCCTGCTGGAGGACGTGCGACGCGCGGTCGCGAGCGCCGGTCTCGAGGCCGGCGTACGCGACCTCGCGGAACCCGAACGCGCGCGTGTAGAAGAAGGCGGCCTGCAGCGCGTTGCCCACGTAGAGCTCGACGTGGTCGACGCCGTTGAGCGGCATGAAGTCATGGTCGG
>JAXDHC010000341.1:0-3017 GCA_034664705.1 Solirubrobacteraceae bacterium | reverse complement strand
CCCGTCTCGCGGGTGCGCTGCACGGCCTCCGCGTTCGCGTAGGCCAGGGTCAGGACCTCTCCCGTGCGCCAGTCCTGCACGACGACCGGGACGAGGCCACGCTCGTCGTATGCGATCTCCACAGGCGGCAATTCTGACAAGTGACGGCCGGGCGGGTCCGACTACTCGATGCCGAGGCGGTCCAGCAGCGCCTCGTCGGCGCGCCAGCCGCGGCGCACCCGCACGGACAGGTCGAGGTGCACGCGGCCGCCGAGCTCGCGCTCGAGCTCCTTGCGCGCCGCCGTGCCGACCGCCTTGATCATGCGCCCGCCGGCGCCGATGAGGATGCCCTTCTGCGACTCGGTCTCGACCCACACGAGCGCGCGGACGACGACGACGTCGTCGCGGTGCTCGATGTCCTCGACCTTGACCTCGACCGAGTGCGGCACCTCCTGGAACGTGCGCCGGAGGACCTGCTCGCGGACGAGCTCGGCCAGGGCGACGTCGAGCGGCTGGTCGGACTGGTCCTCCGGCGGGAACAGGAACGGCCCCTCGGGCATGAGCCTGGCGAGGTGCTCGCGCAGCGGGCCGAGGCCGGTGCCGGTGCGCGCGGACACCGGGAAGATGTCCTCGGCGATGTCCAGCGCGGCGGCCTGCTCGAGCGCCCGGACGGTCCGCGGGCGGTCGAGGCGGTCGACCTTGTTGACGGCGAGCACGATCGGGACGCCGGCGGTGCGCAGCGCGCTCGCGATGAAGCGGTCGCCGGGGCCGACGCCCTCCTCGGCGTTGAGGACGAACAGCGCGGCGTCCGAGTCGCGCAGCTCGTGCTCGACGCGGCGCTGCATGCGCTGGGTGAGGGCGTCTCGGGGGCGCTGCACGCCGGGCAGGTCGACGAGGACCAGCTGATGATCGGGCCCCGTCGCGACGCCGCGGATCGCCCGCCGCGTGGTCTGCGGCTTGTCGGAGACGATGGCCACCTTGGCGCCGACGATCCCGTTGACCAGCGTGGACTTGCCGACGTTCGGCCGCCCGGCGAGCGCGACGAAGCCGGCGCGCGTGGTGCCGGTCGGGGTCACCATGTGAGCAACTCCGCGGGCGAAGGCTCGCCCGGGACCGTGTCGGCGACCGGCAGCGCTGCAGCGAGCTTTCGCCTCAGCGAAATGCCCGCGCCAGCGATGACGGGGCGCGCCGGCCGCAGAGCGAGCATTTCGCCGCCTACCATGTGAGCAACTCCGCCTGAAGCGCGAGCATTTCGCCGCTATCCGTTTCGTGGTCCATCCCGGTGAGGTGCAGCGCGCCGTGGATGACCGCCTCGCGCAGGTCCTCGGTGTGCTCGGGGCAGATGACGATGTCGCCGAGCTCCCGCGGGCCGATCGGCTCGTCCGTCTCGTCGATCGGGAAGGAGAGCACGTCGGTGGGCCCGTCCTTGCCCCGGTGGGCGGCGTTGAGCTCCGCGATCCGGTCGGCGCCGACGAACTCGACGGCGACGTGGCCGTCCTGCACCCCGGCCGACGCGAGCGCGAGCGCGACGAGCCGCTCGATCTCCGCGGGTGGCGGCGCGGCGGCGCCGCCCTCGCCGATGACCTCGACCTCGAGCACCCGGGTCGGAGGCCTAGGCCCGGCGCCGGTCGGCGGGCCGCAGCTCGGGCGCCGCGCGTTCGGCGTGCTCGCTGTAGGCCTCGACGATGCGCTGCACGAGGCGGTGGCGCACGACGTCCGCACCGCCGAAGTGCACGAACTCGACGCCCTCGACGGCGCCGAGGATGTCGTTGACGACGACCAGCCCTGAGCGCTGGTCGCGCGGCAGGTCGATCTGCGTGACGTCGCCGGTGATGACCATCTTCGAGTTGAAGCCGAGCCGCGTGAGGAACATCTTCATCTGCTCGGGGCTCGTGTTCTGCGCCTCGTCGAGGATGACGAACGAGTCGTTGAGCGTGCGGCCGCGCATGAAGGCCAGCGGGGCGACCTCGATGACGTTGCGCTCGAGGTGCGCGGCCACCTTCTCGGGGTCGATCATGTCGTGCAGCGCGTCGAAGAGCGGCCGCAGGTACGGGTCGATCTTCGCCATCAGGTCGCCGGGCAGGAAGCCCAGGCGCTCGCCGGCCTCGACGGCGGGGCGGGTGAGGATGATGCGGTTGACCTCGCGGCGGCTGAGCGCGGCGGCGGCCATGGCGACGGCGAGGAACGTCTTGCCGGTGCCGGCCGGGCCGATGCCGAACGTGATCGTGTTGCGGCGGATCGAGTCGACGTAGCGTTTCTGGTTGACCGTCTTCGGCGCGACCTTCGTCGAGCGGTGGCGCCAGACGACGTCCTCGAGGATCTCCGCGGGCGAATGGTGCTGGTCCAACGCTCTGGTCACCGCCTCGATCGTTCCCTCCGCGATCTCGTGGCCCTGCTCGATGAGCTCCGAGAGCTCGCGGACGACCACGGCCGCCGCTGCGACGGCCTCGGCCTCCCCGTCGAGCGTGATGATGTTGCCGCGCAGGAACAGGTCGCAGTCGACGTGCTCCTCGAGCGCGCGGAGGATGTGGTCGCCCGCGCCGCTGAGGGCCTGGGCGACCTCGTTGGAGAGCTCGATCTGGCGGCGCATCAGCTGCGGAGCGCCTCCTGGGCCAGCGCGGACACGCGCTTGCCGTCGGCGCGGCCGGCGACGCGCGGCATGGCGGCCTTCATGACCTGCCCCATGTCCTTCGGCGACGCGGCGCCGGTCTCGGTCACCGCGTCGGCGACGATCGCGCGCAGCTCGTCGTCGGAGAGCTCGGCCGGCAGGTATCCGGAGATGAGCTCCGCCTCGGCCTCCTCGGCCCGGGCGAGCTCGGGCCGTCCGCCCTCGCGGAAGGCGGTCGCGGACTCGTGCCGGCGCTTGCGCTCGCGGCGCAGCACGGCGACCTCGTCGTCGCCGCCCTCCTTCGCCGCCTTCTGCAGCTCGGAGAGCACCATGCGCAGCGTCCCGACACGGTCCTTCTCGCCCGCCTTCATGGCGGTCGTCACGTCCTGCTTCACCCTGTCGGCCAACGTCATCTGCCTTCCTAGGATAC
>JAXDHC010000340.1:0-7915 GCA_034664705.1 Solirubrobacteraceae bacterium | reverse complement strand
GGCGCCGTTGCCGCGGGCGAGCAGATCCTCGATCCCCTCGAGCGCGGCCGCCGAGCCGAGGTCCTGCGCGTGGTCGCGCAGGCGGTCGACCAGGCGCCGCGCGAGGGCCTTCGCCGGGACGCGCTCGGCGCTCGGCAGGTCCACGAGCTCGCCCTCCAGGCCGTGGCGCGCGGCGAGCCACTTGTTCTCGTCGAGCATCTGCCACGGATACGGCGACAGGCGCTCGCCGGCGTCGTGGTGCTCGGCGAGCTCGCGGACCATCGCCTGGATCAGCGCGGTCAGCGCGAGCGTGTGCTCGATGTGCGTCTGGCTGTCGCACACCCGGATCTCCACCGTTCCGAACCCGGCGTGCGGGCGCACGTCGTACCAGAGATACGTGTAGTCCTCCATCACACCGCTCTGCACCATGAATCCGATCTCCCGCTCGTAGTCCTCCCAGTCACGGTAGTACGGCGGGATGCCCACGCGGGGAAACTGGCGGAAGATCGGGGTCCGCGTGGACTGCAGGCCGGTCGCGTGGCCGCGCCAGAACGGCGAGTTTGCGCTCAGCGCGAGCAGGACGGCGAGGTGCACGCGCATCCCGTTGGCGACGTGGATCGCCTTGTCGGGGTCGTCGATCCCGACGTGGACGTGCATGCCGAAGATCAGCTCCTGGCGGGCGACGAAGCGCAGCGACGACACGAGGTCGCGGTACCGCGGCCGCGCGACGATGCGCTGATCCTCCCACCTCGCAAAAGGGTGCGTGCCCGCCGATCCGATCAGCAGCCCGCGCTCGGCCGCCCGCTCGCGCACCTGGCTGCGCAGCGCCCGCAGCTGGCGCCCGGCCTCCGCCGCGTCGCCGCACGGCTTCGTCGAGATCTCGAGCACCGACTCCATGAGCTCGGGCTTGATCTCGCCGTCCGTGGCGTCCTCGAGGAGCGACTCGATCCCGTTGACGAGGTCGAAGGACTCGCCGTCGACGATCATGAGCTCCTCCTCGACGCCGATCGTGTAGCTCGGCCCCACGAAGTTGTGCTCCATGTCTGGCACGCGTGTTTCCCCTTCAGCCCCGTCACCCGAACGGGTAGAAACCTAGACTGCGGAGACAAACCGAAGACCGGAGACACGCAATGGCACTGGGCTACGACGGCAAGCTCTACATCCTCGCCTTCGACCACCGGGGGTCGTTCCAGAAGAAGATGTTCGGGATCGAGGGCGATCCCGACGACGGGCAGACGCGCACGATCGCGGACGCCAAGCACCTGATCTACGAAGGCATGGTCAAGGCCGTGGAGACCAGCTCGGTCCAGGCCGACCAGCTGGGCGTCCTCGTGGACGAGCAGTTCGGCGGGTCGATCCCGCAGCAGGCCAAGGAGCACGGGCTCAAGCTCGCGATGCCGGTCGAGAAGTCCGGCCAGAACGCGTTCGACTTCGAGTACGGCGATCAGTTCGGTGAGCACATCGAGCGCTTCGGTCCCGACTTCTCCAAGGTGCTCGTCCGCTACAACTCCGATGATGACGCGGACCTGAACCGCCGCCAGCTCGAGAAGCTCAAGCGCCTCGCCGACTGGCTGCACGAGCACGACCGCAAGTTCCTCTTCGAGCTCCTGGTCCCGGCGACCGACGCCCAGCTTCAGTCGGTCGACGGCGACAGCGACCGCTACGACGCCGAGCTGCGCCCGGAGCTCATGCGCCGCGCGATCGCCGACATCCAGGACTTCGGCGTCGAGGTCGACATCTGGAAGATCGAGGGCGTCGACGAGCGCTCCGACGCGGAGATGCTCGCCAGGCAGACGCGCACGGGGGCGGGCCGCGAGGGCGTCGTGTGCGTCCTGCTCGGGCGGGGCGCGAGCGACGAGAAGGTCGAGCAGTGGCTGCGCGCGGCGGCGCCCGTCGAGGGCTTCGTCGGCTTCGCGATCGGCCGCTCGATCTGGTGGGACGCCCTGAAGGGCTTCCTCGACGGCTCGATCGAGCGCGACGCGGCCGCGCAGCAGATCGCCGACAAGTACCTGCGCTTCATCGGCGTCTACGAGGAGCAGAGCGCCGCGGTCGCGTAGCGTCGCGCACGGCACTGCCGCAGTTCTGCAACGGGGCGGCCGCGACGGCCGCCCCGTCCTCTACGGTGGCTCGCCGTGCGCCGGCTGCTCCTCCTCGTCACCGCCGTCGCGGCCCTCGCCGTGGCCTTCGCCGCCCCCCGTGGGGCGGGCGAGGGCGACGCGGCCCCGCGCGCCCTCGAGGGCCCGGTGGAGCGCGTCGTGGACGGCGACACGATCCGGGTGCTCCTCGGCGGGCGCTCCGAGCGGGTGCGCTACATCGGCGTCGACACGCCGGAGTCGCGCAAGCCCGGCACACCGGTCCAGTGCTTCGCCAAGCGGGCCGCCGAGGCGAACCGCCGCCTCGTCGCCGGCGAGCGCGTGCGCCTCGTGCTCGACGTCGAGGAGCGCGACCGCTTCGGGCGCCTGCTCGCCTACGTCTACCGCGCGCGCGACAACCGGTTCGTGAACGCGGCGCTCGTGCGCGAGGGATTCGCCCGGACGCTGACGATCCCGCCGAACGTGCGCTTCGCCGAGCGCTTCGCCGCCCTCGCGACGCAGGCGCGTCGCGCCGGACGCGGATTATGGAGCGCGTGCGCGCCGGCGTAGTAGCCTCCTCGCCCGTGGCGATGCGCATGCGACAGAGCCTGTCCCAGCTGGAGCGGGCGTTCGTGGAGGAGGCCGAGGCCGACCGGATGCGGCGCGACCGCCTCTACCGGCAGGCCCAGCAGCGCACCCACAAGCGGCGCCGCGAGCGCACGCACAAGCAGGGCTCCACGCGCTTCGTCGTGCTCGTGATCGTGCTGCTCGCCACGGCGGTGCTCGTCACCGTGGCGATGTTCCGCGCGCTGTACCTCGTGATGGGCTAGCGCCACCGCGGCGCAGGCGTCCGGCAGGAGGCGGCGGCCGGGCGGCCCTGCCGACCCGGTCGATGCCGGGGCGCTACTTGGTCTCGCCGAGGCGCTGCAGCGCGGCGTCGACCTCGGACCGCGCGCCGGCCGGGGCGAGCTCCCCGGCCCGCTCCTGCTGGATCTCGAGGTAGACCTCCTTGCGGAACACCGGAATGTCCCGCGGGGCCTGGATTCCGATCCGGACCTTCTCGCCCATGATCGACAGGACCGACACCTCGATGTCGTCCCCGATCATGATGCTCTGATTCGACTTCCGCGTCAGGACCAGCATTGATGACCTCCCTGCCTTCCGCTGGGCTGTTCAGCGCACGGTAACAGCGTCGGCGTCGCCGATGCAACCGCGCGAAACCAGCCGTCGGGCGGTTTGTATAGGCTCCGCGGCCGAGATATGGCACGACGCTCACTCCGACCGCACCTGAACCAGATCCGCGGCTGGGTCCGACAGGGACGAACCGACGCTTGGATCGCCCACCAGCTCGAGGTCACCGTTCAGGACATCCAGGCGTTCAAGCGCCAGAACGAACTCATGCCCGACGGGGACCCCGGCGATGCGCCCGGGGTCGACTTCGACGACGAGATCGACCTGCGCGCCGAGGACGACGCGCTGATCGCCGCCGAGCTCGAGGCCGCCGAGGCCGCCCGCCTCGAGGAGGAGGCGCGGCGCACCGCCGAGGAGGCCGCCCGCAAGGCCGAGCGTGAGGCGCGACGCGCCGCCGGCGAGGAGGACGCGGACGAGGCCGACGAGGCCGACGACGACGAGGCGCCCAAGCGTCGCCGCGGCCGCCGCGGCGGGCGCGGCCGCAAGCGCACGGACACCGCGCGCGACCTCGAGGGCACGTTCGACCACGGCGAGGAGGGCTACGGGCTGTGGCTCGACCCCGCCGTCGCCGACAACCCCGTCTACGCCGAGCACTGGGCGGGCCAGCGCGCCGTCGTCGTCACCATCGAGGAGGATCAGATCGTGATCCGCCGCGCCGGCGAGGACGACGACGCGAACCGCGACGACTGACGCCGCCGACCTCGCCCGGGCGCTGGCGTTCGAGCGCCGCCAGCGCCGCACGGGCTGCGAGCAGGCGATCGCGCACCCGCTGGGCGAGGCCTTCGTGCACGGCGCGCTGCCCCGCGCGTACGTGATGAACTCGCTGCACGTCGAGGCCGAGGTCGACGCCGACCAGCTCGTCGCCGCGCTGGACGACCTCTACCCGGGCTTCCTGCACCGCCGCGCGTTCGTGGAGCGCGCCGACACCGGCGAGCGCCTGGCCGAGGCCATGCGCGCCCGCCGCTGGCTCGTCGAGCGCGACGTCTACATGGCGCTGCGCCGCCCGCGCGACCGCGAGCCCGGCGCCGGGCTGGCCCGCGAGGTCGACCAGGCCACCATCTCGGTCGTCGAGGCCGCCGCGACGCGAGAGGAGCCCTACGGCCGCGACGAGGACGTCGTCCGCCAGCTCGTCCGCCAGCGCGAGGCGCTCGCCGCCGCCGTCCCGGTGTCGCGCTTCTTCGTCGGCGCGGACGACGGCGTGGACGCCGCCGTCACGACGCTGTACTCCGACGGCACCGTCGCCCAGGTCGAGGACGTCGCCACCCTGCGTGACCACCGCCGCCGCGGCCTGGCCCGCGCGACCGTGAGCATGGCGATCGACGCCGCCGTCGAGATGGGCCACGAGCTCGTCTTCATCGTGGCCGACGCCACCGACTGGCCGAAGGACCTCTACGGGCGGCTCGGCTTCGACCCGGTCGGGCACGCGTGGGCGTTCACGCGGCCGGGTCCGGAGCATCCCGCCCACGTGCCGGCGTAGCGCCGAGCGCGGGCGCCCCGGTTACCCGCCTTCGAGCCGCCGTCCGCCCGCGAAGTCGCTGGCCTCGCGCACGTACCGGTTGAACGCCGCGTCACAGGTGACCCGGGCGTCCCATGCCCAGGGGGCGCCGGGGGCGACGGAGACGGCGAGGTCCAGGCACCAGTCGGTGCCTGCGTCATAGAGGTCGGCGAGCTCGCCGGTGGTGAACGGGCCGCCCAGGCGGCGGCGGAGCTCGCGATGGATCGCCTCCGTGACGCGCTCGAGCGCTGGGCGCTGGGGCGGGGGCGCGTCGTCGAGGCGGCGCTCGCCCTCGCGCCACTGGTGGATCGCCGTCTCGAAGGACATCGCCGCCCAGGCTACCCGCGGCGAGGCGCGCGCTCGCGGTCGGCGGGTGAGCGCACGGCGGGCGGACGAACGGACGGCTCCGAGCGAGCGCCGGGCCTCGCCCCGGCGCGCGCCGCGGTCAGGGGCCCTTCGGCAGGTGCTCGATGACGTAGGGGCGCTCGCCCGGCTTGACCATCCCGAGGCGGCGCGCCTCGCGCTCGAGCGCGCTCGGGTTGCGCAGCGCGTCGCGGCGCGCGCGCAGGCGGTCGTTCTCGCGCTTGAGCGCGGCGACCTCCCCGCGACGCTGCTTGGCCTCCTGGCGCGCGTCCCAGTACGAGCGCGCCGGACCGGCGTAGAGGAAGACGAGCACGAGGAGCACGACGAGCAGCGCCACGCGCGACACGCGGTCCCACCGGATCGCGGTCGCGCCGCCGGCCAGCACGCGCGGGCGCTGGCGGGGTCCTGGCGCGCGGCCGGAGCCGGGGTCACGGCGGGGCGCCTGGGCGCTGCGAGCTGATGCCATCGAGGTCGCGTTCGCCCCGCCGACGGCGGTTCCTGCGGGCGCAGGCGGATATTCAGCGCAGGCGCGGCGGCTCGGGCGCGCCGTGGCGGCGCCGGCGCGGGCCCGCGGTCTTCACGTCGGTGCCGCCCATCAGCGACCAGGCGCGCACGCGGACGACCGGCGCCCCCGGCGGCGGCTCGGGACCGGTCAGCTTCAGGTCGTTGGCACCCATCAGCGCGAAGCCCCCGAGCTCCACGTGGACGCCCTCCGGCACGGTGATGTCGGACCCGCCCATCACCGACCAGACGGTGATCTCGACCTCGGGCGCGGACAGCACGGCCTCGCGCAGGTCGAGGTCCGCGCCGCCCATCACGTTGACGATCGTCATACGCTCCGGCACCCGCCAGCGGCCGCGACGATCGCCGCCGCCGAGGATGCCGAGCACGAGCGACGAGACCGTCCGGGCCGCGGGCGCGCGGCCTCCGGCGACCCCGGCGGGCGCGGCCGCCGCCGCGGGCAGGTCGGCCGTCAGCGGCTCGAGCTCGTCGACCGTCTTCGCGGCGTACGCGGCGTCGATGCGCTCACCGAGCTCCTCGACCGTGAGCCGTCCCTCCTCGGCCGCCGCGCGCAGGCGATCGACGACCGCCTCGCGCTCGGCGTCGGAGGCGCGCATCAGGAGCGGAAGACGCTGCGCCCGGGGTACTCGGCGTCGTCGCCGAGCGCCTCCTCGATGCGCAGCAGCTGGTTGTACTTCGCGACGCGGTCCGAGCGCGACGGCGCGCCGGTCTTGATCTGGCCGCACCCGGTCGCGACGGCGAGGTCGGCGATCGTGACGTCCTCGGTCTCGCCGGAGCGGTGCGACATCACGGCGGTGTAGCCGGCCTCGCGCGCCATCCGGATCGCGTCGAGCGTCTCGGTGAGCGTGCCGATCTGGTTGACCTTGATGAGAATGGAGTTGGCGACGCCGCTCTCGATGCCGCGCCGCAACCGCTCGGTGTTCGTGACGAACAGGTCGTCGCCGACGAGCTGCACGCGGTCGCCCACGCGCTCGGTCAGCGCCCGCCAGCCGTCCCAGTCCTCCTCGTCCATGCCGTCCTCGATCGACACGATCGGGTAGCGCGCCGCCAGGTCGGCCCAGTAGGCCGCCATCTCCTCCGGGCTGAGCGTGCGGCCCTCGTGCTCGAGCACGTAGGCGCCGTCGTCGAAGATCTCGCTGGTGGCGGGGTCCAGGGCGATGGCGATGTCCTCGCCCGGGCGGTAGCCCGCCGCCTCGATGCCGGCGACCAGCATCTGGAGGGCCTCCTCGTTGGAGCCGAGGTCCGGCGCGAAGCCGCCCTCGTCGCCGCCCGCGGTGCCGAGCCCGCGATCGTGGAGCGTCTTCTTCAGCGCGTGGAACACCTCCGCCCCCATGCGCAGCCCCTCGCGGAAGGACGGCGCGCCGACCGGCACGACCATGAACTCCTGGAAGTCGACCTTGTTGTCGGCGTGGGCGCCGCCGTTGAGGACGTTCATCATCGGCACCGGCAGCACGTGCGCGGCGTCGCCGCCGAGGTAGCGCCACAGCGGCAGGCCCTCCGCGGCCGCGGCGGCGTGGGCGGCCGCGAGCGAGACGCCGAGGATGGCGTTGGCGCCGAGGCGCGACTTGTTCGGCGTCCCGTCGAGCTCGATGAGCGCGCGGTCCAGGCCCGCCTGGTCGGTGGCGTCGCGACCGCGGACCGCGTCGGCGATCTCGCCGTTGACGTTCGCCACGGCCCGGGTCACGCCCTTGCCGCCGTACGCCTCCCCGCCGTCGCGCAGCTCGGTGGCCTCGAACTCGCCGGTCGAGGCCCCGCTCGGCACGGCGGCACGCCCGGCGGCGCCCGACTTCAGCACGAGCTCCACCTCGACCGTCGGGTTCCCGCGGCTGTCGAGGATCTGTCGGGCGTGGACCTGTTCGATCTGGCTCATGGCTCGGTCAACCTCGCTTGGGCATAGAAGGAGAGCTGGTGCTCGGCGGGCAGGTCGCCCCACGTCTCGCCGGCCTCCGCGGCCAGGCGCTCGGCCGTCTCGATGCGCCCGCGGAAGCGGGCGCTGGCCGACCGGAGGGCGAGCTCGGGGTCGACGCGCAGCTTGCGCGCGACGTTGACCGCGGCGAAGAGGACGTCGCCGACCTCGTGGAACAGCGCGTCGCGGACGGGCGCGGGCGCGGCCGCGCCGCCCTCGGCGTCCGCGCCGGCCGCGGCGACGGCGTCGGCGAGCTCGGAGAGCTCCGCCTCGGCGCCGGCCAGCGGCCCCTCGACGCCGGGGAAGTCGAAGCCGCGCGACGCGGCCCGGCGCTGGACCTTGCGCGCGTGCAGCAGCGCCGGCAGGTTCTCCGGGACGTCGCCGAAG
>JAXDHC010000339.1:0-3265 GCA_034664705.1 Solirubrobacteraceae bacterium | reverse complement strand
CGACGGTGCGCCGCTGACCCTTGGCGACGACGGTCGTCGCGTCCACGAGCCGGCGCAGCTCGCGTTCGGCCTGCGTGCGCGTCAGGACGACGTAGAGGCGCCCGGTCCGTCGGAGCGCTTGGCCACGCCGGACATTGTTCCGGCGGGTTGGGATGCGGCGGACCGGCAATTGGAACCCTATTGGAACCTTGGCGCCGCTCTGGGGCGCCGGCGACGGCCCGGCGACCACGGCGGGAGGAGCGCCTGAACGGGCTCCAAGCGCACGAAAGGCCCCGCAAAACGGAGCCTCTCAGCCGTCAACGGCGGTGCTGTCACCATCGTCGCCGGCGAATAGCGGGGGCGGGATTCGAACCCGCGACCTTCGGGTTATGAGCCCGACGAGCTACCAGACTGCTCCACCCCGCGACGTGGAAGACACAGTCTAGCAACCCCTCGCGGAGCTCGGCAAGACGCGCGTCAGGGGCCGCGGTCGATGCTCTCGACGGGCGGATTGCCGCGCCGGCGCTCGCCCTCGGGCGCCTCGACGCCGCCGCGCGAGGCCCGCGTCGTTCGGGTGAAGACGACCCAGATGAGGGCCATGACGACGACGATCGCGACGATCGTGCCGACGATGAGGCCGGCGCCGAACCCCTCGTCGGGGGCGCTCTGGCTCTGGGCGAGGACGGTCAGGGCGAGCGTGGTCATGGGCGGGCCATTCCCGGCGACGCAGGCGCGCATGCGCCGCTTCGGGCCGCGGACGCCCGGGTACGGGCGAGGCCATGGAGAACGAACAGCGCGAGGACCTGCCCCCCGACGACGGCGCCGTGGAGGAGACCTCCACCGGCGAGCAGGGCGGCGCGGGCGTCGCCGGCGGCGCCGGCGAGGGCGTGCCGGGCGGTCCGGAGTCGTGGCCGCACCCGCCGGGCGAGGGGCCGACCGCCGACGAGGCGACGGGCATCACGGGCGAGCCGGACGAGGAGTGAACGCGGCGGCGGGCGCGCGGCGCTCGCCCGCCGTAGAGTCCGGCGCCGTGCGCGTCGCCGTGGTGGACATCGGGACCAACTCGACCCGGCTGCTCGTCGCCGAGGTCGGCGACGACGGCACCGTGCAGGAGCTCGACCGCCGGTCCGTCGTGACGCGGCTCGGCCAGGGTGTCGACGCGAGCGGCGCGCTCGCCGACGAGGCGATGGGCCGGGTGTTCGCCACGCTCGCCGAGTACCGCGCCGCCATCGACCACCACGGCGTGCAGCGCACGGTGGCCGTCCTGACCAGCGCCGTGCGCGACGCCGCCAACGGGCCGGAGTTCACCGCCCGGGTCCGCGACGAGTACGGCCTCGACGCGCGGACGATCCCCGGCGACGAGGAGGCGCGCCTCACGTTCCTCGGCGCCACGAGCGAGCGCCCGCGCGACGGCGCGGGGCCCGCGGTCGTCATCGACATCGGGGGCGGCTCGACGGAGTACGTCGTCGGCGACGGCGACGAGCTGCTGTTTCACGTCTCCACCCAGGCCGGCGTCGTGCGCCAGAGCGAGCGCCACCTCCACACCGATCCGCCGACCGCCGAGGAGCTGCGCGCGCTGACCGGCGAGGTGCGGTCGATCATCGAGGCCGAGGTCCCCCAGGACGTGCGCGCGCGGGCGCGCGCCGCCATCGCGGTGGCGGGGACGGCGACGCAGCTCGCCGCTATCGACCAGAAACTGGAGCCGTATGACGCCGCGAAGGTCCACGGCCACCGGCTCTCCCGGGAGCGGATCGCCGAGCTCCTCCAGGAGCTCGCCGCGCTCCCCCTCGAGACGCGCCGCCAGGTGCCCGGCCTGGACCCGGCGCGCGCGCCGACCATCGTGGCCGGCGCCGCCATGCTCGTGCAGTCCCTCGATGCGTTCGGCCTCGATTCCACCGAGGTTTCCGAGCACGACATCCTCCGCGGCGCCGCCCTGGAAGCGGTGCATCGGACGGCGTGACGCGCGGCCGCGCAGCCTGTTCGACCCGCGTCTGACGCGCCCGGCGGCGCGCGATCGCCCACCCCATCGGGCGTCGCCGGCGCGGGGGGCCCCGCCCACGTCGAGGGAGATCCCCTCACCACTTCTGTGGCGGAACTGGACGAATGTTTGATTGCCCGCCGAATCGCGGCGGGCAGAGAATCGTCCCGCTGGCGAGGGGTGCCGTGCCGTTCCGGCGTGGCGACCCAGCCGGCCTCATAGGTTCGGGCGAAGCCGCATCGAATCGGCGCCTCCCGCCGCTCGGACCGTCGAAACGGCCCCTTCACGGCACGTACCCCTGCCCGTCCTGTCGGGGCCACCTTTGGAAGCCGCCCCTCGGGGCGGCTTCCATCCATCACCCCCGATGCGGCCGGCGACCGCACCGCGACGCCGCCGGCCCGCCGCCCCCGCGTCAGGCGAGGTTCGACCGGCGCGGGTAGGCGACGCTCGGGTCGGTCAGCACGTTGACCAGCGCCGGCCGGCCGGACTCGAAGGCGCGCACGAGGGCGGGGCGCAGGTCCTGCGGGCGCTCGACGAGCTCCGCGTGGCCTCCGAGCGCGGCGACCATCTGGTCGTAGCGCGTCGCCGGGCGCAGGTCCGCGACGACGGAGTAGCCGTAGATGAGCTCCATCGGATGCTTCTCGAGCGCCCAGATCCCGTTGTTGCCCATGACGCCGACGACGGCGACGCCGTGGCGCACGAGCGTGTCGAACTCCATCCCGCTGAAGCCGAACGCTCCGTCGCCGACGAGGAGCACGACCTGGCGGTCGGGGTGCGCGACCTTCGCGGCGAGCGCGTACCCGGGCCCGCAGCCCAGGCATCCGTACGGTCCCGGATCCAGCCAGCAGCCAGGCTCGTAGGTGTCGATCACGCGCCCCGCGTAGCTGACGAAGTCGCCGCCGTCGCCGATCACGATCGCGTCGCGGTCGAGGACGTGGCGCAGCTCCCCGTAGACGCGCATCGGGTGCAGCGGCGCGCGATCGTCGGTGAGCTCGGCCTCCTCGGCCGCGCGGCGCTCATCCTCGGCGGCGCGCAGCTCGGTCAGCCACGGCCGGGTGTCGGCCACGCCGGCGGCGCCCTCGCGGAGGGCGTCGAGGACCGCGGCGAGGCCGCCGTAGAGCTCGGCGGCCACGGCGCGCGGATGCGCGTGCGCCGGCTCGGCCCGGTCGATCGCCACGATCTCGGTCGCCTCGCCGAACGCCTGCCCGAACGCGAGCCGGAAGTCCATCGGCACGCCGACGACGAGCGCCACGTCGGCGGCCTTCAGCGCCGTTGCGCGGACGCGCGAGAAGAACAGCTCGTGATCGG
>JAXDHC010000338.1:0-6017 GCA_034664705.1 Solirubrobacteraceae bacterium | reverse complement strand
GCGCCTTCTTCGCCCTCGGCGGCTACGTCGGCGGCCTCATCCTCAGCGGAGCGCCAGGCAACGTCGTGGGCGCGCAGTCGAGCTTCCTGACGGGCGCGGACAGCAAGCCGCTGCTCGACCGCGCGCTCGAGGCCCTCAACGCCGTCCAGTTGGGCGGCGTCCCGCTCCTCGCCCTCCTCGTCGCTCCGCTGGTCACGGGCCTGATCGGGCTGGTGATCGGTGCGGTGATGTTCCGCGTGGCATCGCCCGAGATCTACGTGCCGCTGCTCACGCTCGGCATCAGCGTCCTGGCGTCGCTCGCCCTCAACGACGTCGCCGCGCTCGGGGGGAGCAACGGCCTGGGCGGGATCCCGTCGTACACCGACACGCTCACGGCGACCGGGGCGACCGGCGTCTCCACGTACCTGTTCAACGCCTGCGTCGTCGCCGCGGTCATGGTCGGGTACTGGCTGTTCCGGCGGTCTGACGCGGGAGTGGTCTGGCGTGCGCTCGGCGACGATCCCGTGCGGACGGAGGCGCTCGGGTATTCGATCCGCCGGCTGCGGGCGCTGGGCTTCGGCGCCTCGACCGCGCTCGCCGGCGCCGCCGGCGCCCTGTACGCCGGCACGTCGAACTACATCGGCCCGTCGCTCGCCGGGGTCCTCTTCAGCACCCAGATCCTCATCTGGCTGGCGGTCGGCGGGACGGGCACGCTGATGGGGCCGCTCATCGGCGTCATGGTCGTCAAGTGGGGCGAGCACTACCTGTCGTCCGATCTCGGCTTCGAGGAGTCCTGGCAGCTCTTCCTCGGGGTGATGCTCATCGTCGTCGTGCTCGTCGCGCCGAGCGGGCTCGCCGGGCTGCCGCGGCAGGTGCGGCTGGCGCGGAGCCGCGGCCGCGGCCGCGGCGGCGGCCGCGGCGGGGGCGACGGCGCGTCGCGCACGCTCGAGCCCGCTCCATCCGTCACCGAGCCGGCCGTCTAGCCGCGCGCTGCGCGACGCCGAGCCGCAAGCACAAGGAGAAAGGAACCGCCGTGCACCTGTCACCGAAGGAGACCGATCGGCTGCTGCTGTTCATGGCCGCCGAGCTGGCGCGCAAGCGCCGGGCGCGCGGACTGAAGCTCAACTACCCCGAGGCGCGGGCGCTCATCGCCGACGAGATCCTCGAGGGCGCGCGCGACGGCAAGAGCGTGTCGGACCTGATGTCCGTGGGCGCGAGCGTGCTCACCACCGACGACGTGCTGCCCGGCGTCGCGAAGCTCGTGGGGACCCTGCAGGTCGAGGGCTTCTTCCCGGATGGGCAGAAGCTCGTGACCGTCCACGACGCGATCGCCCCGGGCACCGAGGCGGCCGACGGCGCCGAGCCGGGCGAGATCGTCGCCGCCGAGGGCGAGATCGAGCTGAGCGCCGGGCGCGCGACGGACGCGCTCGTCGTGACGAACATGGGCGACCGGCCCGTCCAGGTGGGCTCGCACTTCCACTTCTTCGAGGTGAACGCCGCGCTGTCGTTCGAGCGCGAGCGGGCGTTCGGCATGCACCTCGACATCCCGGCCGGCACCGCGGTCCGCTTCGAGCCCGGCGAGGAGCGCGAGGTCGACCTCGTCGCCATGGGCGGCGATCGCGAGGTCCATGGCCTCAACCTGCTGACATCGGGCTCCACGCTGGACGGCGCGCGCGAGGCCGCGCTCGTCCGCGCTCGCGACCGGGGCTTCATTCGCGAGGAGGTCGCCTGACCATGGGACGCAGGATGACGCGCCAGGAGTACGCGGAGCTGTTCGGGCCGACGACCGGAGACCGCGTCCGCCTCGGCGACACGGAGCTCTGGGCGGAGGTGGAGGAGGACCTGCTCGTCCCGGGCGACGAGTGCGTCTTCGGCGGCGGCAAGACCCTCCGCGACGGGCTCGGCGTGCACGGTGGCATCACGGCCGCCGAGGGCGCCCTCGACTTCGTCATCACCAACGCGCTCGTCATCGACGCGGTGCTCGGCATCGTCAAGGCCGACATCGGCATCAAGGACGGGCGCATCGTCGGCGTGGGGAAGGCCGGGAACCCGCAGATCATGGACGGCGTCTCGCCGAACATGGTCATCGGCGCGAACACGGACGTCCGCTCCGCCGAGGGCCTGATCGCCACGGCGGGCGCCATCGACGTGCACGTGCACTTCGACTCCGCCGGCCTGTGCGAGGAGGCGATCGCCAGCGGCATCACGACGATGCTCGGCGGCGGCCTGGGCCCGGTGACCGTCGGGATCACGTCGTCCGGGACGGTGAACCTGGGGCGGATGCTCCAGGCCGCGGAGGCCTTCCCGCTGAACTTCGGGTTCCTCGGCAACGGCAGCGCCTACGACGTCGCGCCGCTCCTCGAGCAGGGCCGCGCCGGGGCGGTCGGCCTGAAGATCCACGAGGACTGGGGGGCCACGCCGGCCGTCATCCGCGCCTCGCTGGACGCGGGCGACGAGCTCGACATGCAGATCCAGATCCACACCGACACGCTCAACGAGTCCGGCTTCTTCGAGGACACGATGCGCGCGATCGGCGGCCGGACGATCCACACCTACCACTCCGAGGGGGCCGGCGGCGGCCACGCGCCGGACATCATCCGCGTGGCGGGCGAGGCGAACTGCCTGCCCTCGTCGACGAACCCGACGAACCCCTACACGCGCAACACGTTCGACGAGCACCTCGACATGGTGATGGTCTGCCACCACCTCAACCCGCGCGTGCCCGAGGACGTCGCGTTCGCCGAGTCGCGGATCCGCCGCGAGACGATCGCGGCGGAGGACGTGCTGCACGACCTCGGCGCGATCAGCGCCCTGGGCTCGGACTCTCAGGGGATGGGCCGGATCGGCGAGACCGTCGCCCGCACCTGGCAGCTCGCCTCGAAGATGAAGCAGCAGCGCGGCTCGCTGCCGGAGGACGCCGGCAGCGGCAACGACAACGCGCGGATCAAGCGCTACATCGCGAAGATCACGATCAACCCGGCGCGCATCTACGGCATCGACGAGGAGGTCGGCTCGCTCGAGGTGGGCAAGCTCGCCGACATCGTCCTCTGGGAGCCGAAGTTCTTCGGCATCAAGCCGGAGGTCGTCTTCAAGGGCGGATTCCCGACGTGGTCGGTCATGGGCGAGTCCAATGCGTCGCTCATGACGTGCGAGCCGCTCCTCTACCGGCCGCAGTGGGGCGCGTACGGGCCGGCGTGCCAGGACGTCGCCGTGACGTTCATGACGCAGGCGGCGATCGACGAGCGCGTCGACGAGCGCTGGGGCCTGCGCAAGCGGCTCGTCGCGACGCGCGGCACGCGCGACCTCGACAAGCGTGCCCTGCTGCACAACGACGCGACGCCCGAGATCACCGTCGACCCCGAGACGTATCGCGTCGAGGTGAACGGCGAGCTGTGCACATGCGAGCCGCTCGAGCAGGTGCCGCTCGGCCGTCTGTACGTCCTGAAGTAGCGATGGGCACCGCGATCCGCATCGGCATCGGCGGCCCGGTCGGGTCGGGCAAGACCCGGCTCATCGAGCGGCTGCTGCCCACGCTGCACGACCACGGCCTGAAGGTCGGCGTGATCACGAACGACCTCGTCACGAAGGAGGATGCCGAGCGCGTCATGCGCAGCGGCCTGATCGACGCCGATCTCGTGATCGGCGTCGAGACCGGGGCCTGCCCGCACACGGCGATCCGCGAGGACCCGTCGGCGAACCTCGACGCCGCCGAGCAACTCGAGCGCGCGCGGGGGCCGCTCGACGTCGTGCTCATCGAGTCGGGTGGCGACAACCTCGCCGCCACGTTCACGAGCGACCTCGTCGAGTGGTGGGTCTACGTCATCGACACCGCCGCGGGCGACGACATCCCGCGCAAGGGCGGGCTCGGGATGCTCCAGGCCGACCTGCTCGTGGTGAACAAGATCGACCTCGCTCCCCATGTCGGCGCCGACCTCGAGCGCATGCGCGCGGACGTCGCCGCCGCCCGGCCGCGCCGTCCGTCGGTCTTCTGCGACCTCACCCGGGCGGACGGCGCGGCCGACGTGTTCGCGCACCTCGCCCGCGAGGCGCTGTTCGACCGCGTGGCCGTGGCGTGAGCGCGACGCACCAGGACGGCCTGCTCGAGCTGCGGATGCGCTGCGACGGCCGGCGGCGCACGGTGCTCGCGGAGCGCCGGCAGCGCTTCCCGCTGCGCATGACCTCGCCGATGTACCTCGACGCCGGCGATCGCGGTATGGCGTTCATCTACGTGCAGAACCCGACGGGCGGCGTCCACGCCGGCGACCGCCTCCACACCGGCATCGTGGCCGAGGCCGGGGCACGGGTCCACGTGACGACGCAGTCCGCGACGAAGATCTCGCGGATGGACGGGGGCGAGGCGGTGCAGGCGCTCCACGTCGACGTCGGCCCCGGCGCCTACGTGGAGTACGTCCCCGATGCGATCATCCCGCAGGCCGGCGCGCGGCTGGTCCAGGACACCGTCGTGACGCTGCACGACGGCGCGATGTTCGTCGCCGCCGAGACCCTGGCGCCGGGGCGCCGCGCGCGCGGCGAGCGCTTCGCCTACGAGCGCATCCGTCTGCGGCTCGAGGCGCGCCGTGACGGGCGTGAGCTCTGCGTGGACACCATGGAGCTCGAGCCGGCGCGCCGGTCGCCGGAGGCCCGCGGGATCCTCGGCCCGCTCGACTACCTCGTATCGCTCGTCGCGCTGTGCCCCGACGGCGATGCGGCGCGGCTCGCGGGCGCGCTCGACGACGGGCTCGCGGCGCGTACCGACGTGGTCGGCGCCGCGGACGAGCTGCCGGGCGGGGCCGGGGCCGTGGCGCGGATCCTGGCGCCCAGCGCGACGGCGGCGCGTGAGCAGCTGCGTGATGCGTGGCGCATCATCCGCGCCGAGCTCCTGGCGCTCCCGCTCCCGGCAACGCGCAAGTGATGCAGCTCGTCCGGGAGATCCTCGGCTCGGCGGACGAGCCGCGGTACCGCGGGCGGCGGATCGAGCCGCTGCTCGTCGACTGGGCCGAGGCGTCGAAGGGGCGGTTGCGCCGGACCGCCGAGGGCGGGACCGACGTCGCGGTCGTGCTCGAGCGCGGCAGCTACCTCGCCGAGGGCGCGGTCCTCCTCGACGACGGCGAGCGCATCGTCGTCATTCGCCGGGTCCGCGAGCGCGCGCTCGTCGTGCGCTTCGACGAGACCGCGGGGGCCGAGGCGCTCGTGTGCGCGGCGGTGCTCCTCGGCCACGCGCTCGGAAACCAGCACGCCCCCATGGAGATCGACGGCATGGAGCTGCGCGTCCCGCTGACGACGAGCGAGGAGGTGGCTCGCGCGACGGTGGACCGGCTCGGCCTCTCCGCGGTGCGCATCGAGGTTGCGGAGGTGGCGCTCGGCGCGCGCAGGCCGCTCGCCGTCGGCCATGCGCACGACTCCCACGGCGGCGATCGACATGGATGACGAGCAGCGTGCAGACGGCGCCGGCGGGCGTGACTTCGTGGCCGCGCTGCAGCTTGCCGACAGCGCGCTTCCGATCGGGCGCTTCGTGCACTCCCACGGCCTCGAGGCGTGGCTGCGCCGGGAGCCGGCGCCGAGCGAGGACGAGATCGCCGAGCTCGTCGAGTCCGTGGTCGGCGAGGCCGTCGCGCCGCTGGACGGCGTCGTGCTCGTGCACGCGCACCGTGCCGGCACGCTGAGCGACCTGCTCGACCTGGACCGGGCGCTCACCGCCCGCAAGATGTCCTCGCCGGCACGCGCGGCGTCCTGCGCGTGCGGCCGGCAGCTCGCCAATCTCTCCGGCACGCTCGTCGACGACGTGCTCGTGGCGCGCCTGGCCGCAGAGGTGCGGGAGCGACGGACCGACGGCAACCTCGCAGTCGTCGAAGGCGCCGTGGCCCGCGCGATGGGGCTGACGGTCGCTCAGGCGGTCCTGCTGGAGCTCCGGGGAACGGCGGCGGCGCTGCTGTCGTCCGCCGTCCGCCTCGGGCGCCTCGGGCCCGTCCGCGCGCAGGGCATGCTCGCCGCCATGGCCCCCGCGATCGCGCACGCAGCCACACGCGCGCTCGACGCCG
>JAXDHC010000337.1:0-9134 GCA_034664705.1 Solirubrobacteraceae bacterium | reverse complement strand
GGCTCGGACACGGGCGGCTCGATCCGCTGCCCGGCGGCGCTCTGCGGCGTGGTCGGCCTGAAGCCGACGACCGGCTCGATCCCGGCGGCGGGCGTCGCGTCGCTGGCGTGGAGCCAGGACGCCGTCGGGCCGATCGCCGCCACCGCCGCCGACTGCGCCGAGCTGCACCGCGTGCTCTCCGGCGACGGCGACGGCGGCGGCGCGGCGGCGCCCGCGCGGGCCGGCGCCCTGCGCCTCGGGGTCGATCCGGCGGCGTGGGACGCGTGCGCGCCCGCGGTCGCCGCGGCGGGCCGCGCCGCGGTCGACGGCCTCGCCGCCGGCGGCGCCGAGATCACCGAGCTGTCGCTCCCGGACGCCGCGCTCGCGGGCTCGGCGTCCATCGTCACCATCCTCGCCGAGGCCGCCGCGGAGTGGGCGCGCGTGCTCGACGGCGACCCCGAGGGCTTCTCGCCGTGGGTCCGGGCCGCCGTGCGCGCCGGGCGCGAGATGCCCGCCGCGACCTACCTGCGCGCCGCGCGCGTCCGCGGGCTGCTGCGCCGCCGGATGCGCGACGCGTTCGCCGAGGCCGGCGTGGACCTCGTCGCGACGCCCGCGGTGCCCGTCACCGCGGCGCCCGCCGGCAGCGCGAAGGTCGAGCTCAACGGCCGCCGCCAGGCCGTCGACGCCGTGCACTCGCGCTTCACCGCGCTGGCGTCCGTCACCGGGCAGCCGGCGCTCTCCGTGCCGTGCGGCCTCGACGACGCCGGGCTCCCCGTGGGCCTGCAGCTCATCGGCCGCCCCGGCGAGGAGGCGCTGCTGCTCGACGTCGCGGCGCTCGTGGAGGGCCTGCGCGGAGGGCGGGCGGTGACGGCGGCGCGAGCCGGACTGGCGACAGCGAACAGGAGAGGTGGATGACGACGGTCGAGCTGTACGAGACGCAACTGGGGTTCCTCGACGACGCCGTGGCGCGCGGCGACCACGGGACGAGCCGCGAGGAGGCCCTGCGCGGGATCCTGATGCAGCACGTCAAGGACCGCCTCAACGGCGCGAGCGCGTACGTCGGCGGCACGATCCGCCGCGACGTGCTCGAGGCCGAGGCGCCCGAGTACGGGGCCAAGCGCTTCGAGGAGGTCCTCGAGCCGGTCACCGGCAAGGCCGTCCCGGTCCACCGCGGCGAGGTCATGCGCATCGAGCAGCTCGAGGGCGGCACGTGCGTCGACTTCAACGCCTTCAACCTGCACGACCACAAGGAGTTCCTGGACTGCGGCTTCACCCGCAGCTTCCAGTCCTTCGACCCGCGCCGCGGCGAGTTCATCTGGACCAACGCGCCGCGCGGGCGCCCGATGTTCGGGATCCTCGAGATCGCGGACACGTGCGAGCTCGACATCGTCGGGCACCGCTGCAACCGCATCTTCAACGAGCTCGGCTGGGGCGAGACGGCGCACGCCAACTGCCAGGACAGCCTGGCCGAGGCGATCCGCGAGTACCGCCTGACGCCGGACGACGTCCACGACTCGTTCAACCTGTGGATGGCGACGACGATCGACGACGGTCAGCGCCAGTTCAAGTGGAACCCGGCCCAGAAGGGCGATCGGATCGACCTGCTCGCCATGTTCGACGTCCTCGCCGCGGCGGTCATCTGCGGCCTGGGCGACCTCGTCGGGATCAACAACTACACGTTCACGCCGGTGAAGGTCGAGGTCTTCGAGGCCTCGCCGGCGACCGTCGCGCTCACCGACGAGATCGAGGCGCGGTGGGGCAGGATGGCCACGCAGGTGACCACCGAGGATCTCGCCGACGTCCCGGTCCTCGCCGCACGCGAGCTCGTGCGCGATCCCGACTACGTGCCGCGCTACCGGCCCGCGCCCGAGCGGGTGCGCTTGGAGCTCGAGCTCACGCCCGACGAGCAGGAGATCGCCCGCGGCCTCATCGCGACCGGCGTCTACGGCGCGACCGAGGGCGAGGCCGTGCGCGCGGCGTTCATGCGCTGGTGCAACAACAACCTCACCCGCGTGCGCCGCCCGCTCGTGAAGTTCGCCGATGCCGGGGCGGCCGGGCGATGAGCGGCGGCGTGATCGACGTCCACACGCACTACCTGCCGCGGGAGCTGATCGCCGCCCTGGCGGCCCGCCGGGAGCTGCCGCGCATCTCCGACGGCGCGAACGGCGCGCGGCTCATCGAGTACGGCACGGGCAACGTGCACCCGATGCTCCCGGCGATGGGCGACCTCGAGCTGCGCCTCGCCGACATGGACCGCCAGGGGATCGACGTCGCGGTCGTCGGCGTGAACGTCCCCGGGGTGGACTGGTTCCCCGCGGCGGACGGGCCGGCGGTCGCGCGCGCGGTCAACGACGAGCTCGCGGACCTCGTGGCGGCGAACCCCGGCCGGATCGCGGCCATGGCGACGCTGCCGCTGCAGGCGCCGGAGGCGGCGGCGAGCGAGCTCGAGCGCGCGGCCCGCGCCGGCCTCTGCGGGGCGATGATCTACTCGAACGCCGCGGGGACGCCGCTCGACGCGCCCGAGGCGCGCGTCGTCTTCGAGGTGGCGGCGGCGCTCGACATGCCGCTCTTCATCCACCCGACGTTCCCCCTCAGCGCGGCGACGGTCGACGCGTACGCCCTGATGCCGACCCTGGGCTTCCTGTTCGACACGACGACGGCGGTGCTCAAGCTCGTGCTCGGCGGCCTCTACGAGCGCCACCCCGAGCTGCGACTCGTCCTCGCGCACGCGGGAAGCCTGATCCCCCAGCTCGTCGGGCGCATCGACTACGAGGCGGCGCGGATGGAGAACGGGATGGGCGTGCTCAGCGAGCCGCCGAGCGAGCACCTGCGCCGCCTCTACACCGACTGCGTGTGCGCGTGGCCGCCGGCGCTGCGCTCGACGCTCGCGTTCCTCGGGCCCGACCGCGTGATGGTCGGGACCGACTACCCCTTCTGGGATCCGCAGCGCACGCTGGACACCGTGGAGGAGCTCGGGCTCCCCGAGGACGTGGACTACCGTGTTCGCCGGGGGAACGCCGAGGCGCTGTTCGGCCTCGCGACCGCCCCCGCGCCGTAGCGGGGTTATCTATTTCGTAGGACATAGGACCTCGCTATAGTTGACCGGCGATCTCGGCCCTCGTGAGGGGGCCGAAACGTCTTGGAGGGTGGAACAGAACATGGCGGTGGACGCAATGGACCGGCTGGAGACCACGCCTCTGGCAGAGCGCGCGCGGGAGGCGATCCTCTCGGCGATCCTCTCGGAGCGCTTCGACGGCGACCGCCTGCCGTCCGAGGACGAGCTCGGCAAGATGCTCAACGTCAGCCGGACGACGATCCGGACGGCGCTGCACAGCCTCGAGCGCGACGGGATCATCACCCGCCGCCGCGCGGTCGGCACCACGATCAACCGCCACGTCGGCCCCGACATGCTCGCGCTGCAGCGGCTCGTCGGCTTCGACTGGCTGCTGCGCGAGAAGGGCCACAAGGTCAGGGTGGACAGCTCGTGGAGCCGCGGCCCGGCCCCCGCCGAGTTCTCCGCGCTGTTCGGCCTGGACGCCGAGCAGGACTGCTGCTTCCTCGAGAAGCTCTACTTCGCCGACGGCGACCTCGCCATCTACGTCCGCGACCTCGTGCCGTGGGCGGAGATCCGCCGCGACCTCGACGAGGAGGTCCCGCCGTCGCTGTTCGAGTTCAGCACGACCTACTGCGGCCAGGCGATCGACCATGCCGTCGTGGACCTCGCGCCGATGGTCAAGCACGACGACGCCGGCACGAAGCTCGAGATCGAGGACGGGCTGCCGTACATGCGCCTCAACGAGCGCCACTTCTCGAGCGCGCGGACGCCGATCGCCTTCTCGGTGATCGACGTCGACGACCGCTTCATCCGCTTCGAGGTGTTCCGGCGCCAGCAGCGCTAACGTCAGTCCGATGCCGCAGCTCGAGGACTCACACGGGATCGCGCTGGACTGGCTGGCGCAGGGCCGGCGCGTCGTCGCCGCCAGCCTGATCGAGACCGTCGGCTCCGCCCCGCTGGACGCCGGCGCCGAGATGCTCGTCGACGACGCCGGGCGGATCGAGGGCTCGGTCACCGGCGGCTGCGTCGAGGGTGCGCTCGTGGAGGAGGCGGAGGCCGTCCTCAAGGGCACGCCGGCGCACGTCTCGATCTATGGGATCTCCGACGAGGAGGCCGTGGGCGTCGGGCTGATGTGCGGCGGCACGGTCCACGTCTTCGTCCACGAGATCGGCGCGCAGGCGCAGGAGGCGCTCGCCGCCACGCGCGCGGCGGTCGGCGATGGACGCCCCGTCGCGCTGGCGACGCTGCTCGACGGCGATCACGCCGGCATGAAGATGGCGGTCGGCCCCGACGGCGTCGTCGGCACCCTCGGGGTCACCGACCTGCTCGACCACTCGGTCCGCCGCGATGCGCTCGGCCTGCTCGACCAGGGCGTCACGGCCGTGCGCCGGTACAGCTTCGAAGGCGAGGTCATGGGCTCGGACCTGCGCGTCTACGTGGAGTCCTTCGCGACGCCGCCGGAGATGGTCATCTTCGGCGCGATCGACTTCTCGGCCGCCGTCGCGCGCATCGCGGGCGAGCTCGGCTACAAGGTCACGATCTGTGACGCGCGCGCGCCGTTCGTGCAGAGCCGGCGGTTCTCGTCGGTCGCCGAGATCGTCGTCGACTGGCCGGACCGCCACCTGCGCGGCCGCGAGCTCGGCCCGCGCGACGTGGTGCTCGTCTTCACGCACGACTCGAAGTTCGACGAGCCGGCGCTCATGGCGGCGCTCGAGACGAACGCCGGCTACATCGGCGCGCTCGGCAGCCGCCAGACCCAGGAGGACCGGACGGCCCGCCTGCGCGCGCTCGGCGTCGACGATGACGCCCTCGCGCGCATCTCCGCGCCGTGCGGCCTGGACATCGGCGCGCGCACGCCGGCGGAGACGGCGATCTCGATCCTCGCCGAGGTGATCGCCAACCACACCCACCGCGGCGCCGGGCGCCTGGTGGAGGCCACCGCGCCGATCCACCCGCGCGAGGCCGAGGTCGGGTGACCGCGGCCCGGCGGCAGGCATGGCGCGCTCCGTCGAGCAGCTGACCGGGGCGCTCGGCGAGCGCGCGTACCTCGCCGACCGCGGCCTCGCCACCGTCATCACCGTCGCGCTGTCCCTGCGCAAGCCGCTGCTGCTCGAGGGCGAGGCGGGGGTGGGCAAGACCGAGTGCGCCAAGGCGCTCGCCGACGTCCTCGGCGCCCGCCTGATCCGCCTGCAGTGCTACGAGGGCATCGACGTCGCGCATGCGGTCTACGACTGGAACTACGCGCGCCAGATGCTCTACATCCGCACGCTCGAGGCCTCGCACGCGGCCGGGCCGGACGCCGTCAAGGACGTGTTCGGCCCCGACTTCCTCGTGCGGCGTCCGCTGCTCGACGCGATCGATCACGACGACCCGACACCGCCCGTGCTGCTCATCGACGAGGTCGACCGCGCCGACGACGAGTTCGAGGCCTTCCTGCTCGAGCTCCTCTCCGACTTCCAGGTGACGATCCCCGAGATCGGCACGATCCGCGCGCGCGAGCGCCCCGTCGTCATCCTGACGTCCAACCGCACGCGCGACCTGCACGACGCGCTGAAGCGGCGGTGCCTGTACCACTGGATCGGCTACCCGGCGACGGAGCGCGAGATCGAGATCGTCCGCGCGCGCGTGCCCGAGGCGCCGGAGCGGCTCGCCGCCGAGGCCTCGGCGTTCGTCGCCTCGCTGCGCCACCTCGACGTGGCCAAGGCGCCGGGCATCGCCGAAACGCTCGACTGGGTCGCCGCCCTCCTTTCGCTCGGCGAGGACGAGCTGCACCCCGAGGTCGCCGACGCGACCCTCGGCACGGTGCTCAAGTACCACGAGGACCTCGAGCGCGTGCGCGATCACGGCGTGGAGCGGCTCGTCGCCGACAGCCGCCGCAGCGCCGGGGCCGTCGCCCGCGGCGGGTGAGCGCCGTGGCGGTGCCCGCCGACGCCGGCGAGCGGGTGCTGCGCCGCGTCGCCGGGTTCGGGCGCGTGCTGCGCGCCCGCGGGCTCGAGGTCGGGCCGCGCCGCGTGCAGGACGCCCTCGAGGCGCTCGGCGCCGTCGACGTCACCTCGCGCGAGGAGTCCTACTGGGCGCTGCGCTGCACGCTGGTCTCCCACCACGAGGACATCGAGGTGTTCGACGCCGCCTTCGCGGCGTTCTGGGAGAAGGCGGGCGCGGGCGAGGACGGCGCCCTGGAGGCGCCCGCGCCCCGGCCGCCCGACCCCGAGGCGCCGACGGCGCCCGGCGACGCGCCGGCCCGTGCGGGTGTGCGGCGCGAGGCGGTGCACGCGGCGGAGCCGGGCGGCGACGAGGACGGTCCCGAGGACGGCGACACGGCCGAGGGCATGGCGTGGTCGGCCGTGGAGCGCCTGCGCGAGCTCGACTTCGCCGAGTACACCGACGACGAGCTGCGCGAGGCGCGGCGGCTGCTCGCGCGCGTCGCGCGCGCCGTCCCGCTGCGCCGCTCCCGGCGCCTGGAGGCCGCGCCGAGCGGCCCGATGCTCGACAAGCGCCGCACGATGCGCAGCGCGATGCGGACCGAGGGCACGCCGGTGCTCCGCCTGGCCCGCCGGCGCCGGCTCGTGCCGCGCAAGGTGGTCTTCGTCGTCGACGTGTCGGGCTCGATGGGCCCGTACGCGCGGGCGATGGTGATGTTCCTGCAGGCCGCCGTCGCCGGCGGGCGCCGCGTCGAGGCGTTCACGTTCGGCACCCGCCTGACCCGCGTCACGCGCCACCTCGACAGCCGCGACCCCGACCGCGCGCTGCGCGCCGCCGCGCAGGCCGTGCCGGACTGGGCCGGCGGCACCCGCATCGGCGACAACATCAAGGCGCTCAACGACCGCTGGGGCCGCCGCGGCCTCACGCGCGGCGCGGTCGTCGTGATCGTCTCCGACGGCTGGGAGCGCGGCGACGTCGACCTGCTCGGGCGCGAGATGCGCGCGCTGCGGCGCACCGCGCACACGATCCTGTGGGTCAACCCGCTGGCCGGCGAGCCGGGCTACCAGCCGCTCGCGCAGGGCATGGCCGCCGCGCTCCCGCACCTCGACCTCCTGCTCGAGGGCCACAACCTGCACAGCCTCGAGGCGCTCGCCCGGGTGCTCGAGGCGCTGCCGTCGGAGCGGGGGCGGCGGGCCGGGCGGGCGGTCGTGCGAGGCTGACCTTCGCGCTCCGGGAGGGTGGCGCTCCGCTCGCCACCCAGAGGCGGCGCGCGTGGCGACCACGGGAGCACGAACCGCCCCGGTCAACCCTCCCCGCCATGCCGGCAGCCGGCGCCGCGCAGCGCAGCAGGCGCCCGAGCCGAGCGCCATCAGCCAAGCCACCCGCCGACTTCAGGCCCGCAGATACGCGTCCACGCCGTCGACCGAGCCCTCCTCCAACCGCGCGTACATCGCCGCGACCGCGCGCTCGAGCTCGTCGGCGTCGTCGCTGCGCTCGCCGGCCAGCACCGCGGGCGCGTGCTCGCGGACGCGGTCCATGAGCCACGCGTCGTCGATGCCGAGGACCCGGCCGCCGCGGACCACGACGCGCCCGTCGACGACGACCGTGTCGACGTCGCGGCTCGGGGCGCCGTACACGAGCTGGCGCACCGGGTCGTGCAGCGGCGCGAACGTGGGGGAGGAGCTCGGCAGGAGGACCAGGTCGGCGTGGGCGCCCTCCTCGATCCAGCCGAGCCGCTCGCCGTGGCCGGTGCACGCGCTGCCGCCCGCGGTCGCCATGCGCAGCGCGTCGCGCGCGGTCGGCCACTGCGCGTAGTCGCCGCCGCGGACCTTGTGGACGAGCGCGGTCATCTTCGCGAGCTCGAACATGTCGAGCGTCTCGTCGCAACCGCGGCCGTCGGTGCCCAGGGCGACGCGGGTCCCCGCGCGCAGCAGCGCCGGCAGGCGCGCCACGCCGTCGCCGAGGCGCAGGTTGGACAGCAGGCAGTGCACCGCCGTGCACCCCGCGCGCGTCATGAGCTCGATGTCGCGGTCGGTGAGCCAGACGGTGTGCACCAGCGTCGTTCCGGGCCCGAGCTGGCCGCGGTCGTGCATGACCTCGACGAACGACTTGCCGTGCCATTCGCGCGAGGTGACCGCCTGGGACTTCGTCTCGAGGACGTGCGTCTGCCACGCCAGGCGCCGCTCGCGGGCGAACGCGATCGTCGCGTCGAGCAGCTCGGTGGTGCAGCGCTGCGGCGCCGAGGGGCCCAGGCCGATCCCGATGAGCCCGTCGGGCTCGTGCCAGCGGTCGACCGCGTCGCGGGCCAGCTGCATGATCGGCTCCAGCGCCATGGGCGGCGCCTCGCGCGCGGCCGCCGAGCGCTGGTCGTCGAGCGCCAGCGACGCGGCGTACGGCTTGTCGGCGACGCCGAGCAGGATCGTGGCCCGCAGGCCGGCGTCGCGGTAGGCCTGCACGACGGGCTCGAGCGTCTCGAGCGTGATCTCCGGCGCCTCGTAGAGGAAGTCCACGGCCGCGGTGGTGCCGCTGCGCAGCATGAGCATCGCGCCGAGCAGCGTCCGCACGTAGATCGCCTCGCGGCTCGGCGGCTCGGACCGCGTGACCTGGTGGGAGTGCACGAACCAGACGTCGAGCGGCAGGTTCTCGAAGAGGCCGGGGTTGAAGTTCTCGCCCGAGTGCATGTGGGCGTTGACCAGCCCCGGCATGACGATCATGCCGCGCGCGTCGAGCACCTCGGCGCCGCGCGGGGCGTCCAAGCCGGGCGCGACCGCAGCGATCACGCCCGCCTCGACGCGCACGTCGGCACGGCTCAGCGTGCCGTCGGCGCCGAGGACCTCGCCGCCGGAGACCAGCAGGTCGGAGCCCACGCTACGCCGCCCGCGCGTCAGTCATCGTGGACGACCGCGGTCGCCTCGATCTCGATGAGCAGCTCGGGGACCATCAGGCCGCTGACCTCGACCATGGTGCTCACCGGATAGGGCTCCTTCAGGTACTCGGCGCGGACGGGCGCGATCTTGGGGTACTCGGTCACGTCGGTCACGTAGTTGACGATCTTGACGACATCGGCGAAGGTCGCGCCCGCCGCCTCGAGCGCGATCCTCAAGTTCTCCATGACCTGCCGGGTCTGGGCGACGATGTCGCCCTCGCCGACGATCTCGCCGTCCGGCCCGAACGCCAC
>JAXDHC010000336.1:0-3329 GCA_034664705.1 Solirubrobacteraceae bacterium | reverse complement strand
CAGGTCGAGGCCTCCAACGTCGACATGGGCGACACGATGGCCCAGATGATGGACTCCCAGCGCAGCTACCAGCTCGCCAGCCGCGCGGTCCAGATGCAGGACCAGCTCCTCCAGATCGCCAACCAGGTGAAGTCGTGAGCGGCCTCGATCTCTCGTCGGTCGCCGGCGCCACCGCGCTGCCCGCCGACGTCCGCGCGGCAGGCAAGGACGCCCAGGAGACCTACCGCTCGGCGCTCGCGTTCGAGCGCGTGCTCGTCGGCGAGCTCACGAAGACCATGTCGAGCGCCTCGGCCGGCGAGACCGGCGGCGACGAGGGCGAGGGCACCGGCGAGAGCGCCGCGACCTCCGCCTACCGCGACATGCTGCCCGGCATCATGGCCGACGCGGTCACCGGCGCCGGCGGCATCGGCCTCGCCGGCGACCTCTACACGTCGATGCGGAGGCCGGCATGACCCCGGTGGCCGCCACGACGCAGCTCGGCGCCGAGGTGCTCGCGCATCTGCAGGCCCAGATCGTCTCCGCCCAGCGCCTGCTCGAGTGCATCCTGCGGCAGGGCGCGGCCGTCCGGGCCCGCCAGGTCGACGGCGTGCTCGCGTCGATGACCGAGATCCAGGCCGAGACGGGTGCCCGCGGGCGCCTGGAGACCGAGCGCGCCGGCCTGCTCATCCGCGCCGGCGGGGCCCTGGGCCTCGAGCCCACCGCCGTGACGCTCGAGGCGATCACGCGGCTCATGTCGCCCGCCGAGGCCCAGCTCGCCCGCGTGCGCAGCGCCGAGCTGCGCGGCCTGCTCGCCGAGATCGCCCGCGAGCACGGCATCACCCGAGCGCTCATGCGCCAGGAGCTCTCCTTCCTCGACCACCTCACGCGGCTGATCGGCCAGGAGCCGCAGAGCGGCTACCGGCCGCCGACGCCCACCGGCGCCGCGCCCGCCGCGCGGCCCTCCGTCCGTCACCGCGTCCTCGACCTCCAAGCCTGAACCCCTCCCCCCATGTCCGTCTCCACATTCCTCGGCATCCAGACCTCGCTGCGCGGGCTCCTCGCCCAGCAGCGCGCCCTGGACACCACCGGCCACAACATCAGCAATGCGAACACGGAGGGCTACAGCCGCCAGCAGGCGGTCCTGTCGCCCACGGACCCGCTCAGCGTCCAGCTGAGCGGCCGGGCCGCCCAGCTCGGCACCGGCGTCGACGTGAAGTCCTTCACCCGCGTCCGCGACCAGTTCCTCGACCTGCAGTACCGCGGCCAGACCATGAGCCTCGGCGACCAGACGGCGCGCTCCGACTCGCTGGAGCAGGTCGAGCTGTCGCTCGCCGAGCCGGGCAACAACGGCATCTCCGCCGCGCTGGGGCGCTTCTGGAACGCGTGGGCGGACCTCTCCAACGCACCGGAGAGCCCGGCCGCCCGCCAGGCGCTCGTCGATGAGGCCCGCACCATCGCGGACTCGATCAACCGCCTCCAGTCGGCGCTGACCGGCGCGCGGACGCAGGCGAAGTCCGAGTTCGACGCCCTCGCCGGAAACGGCGGCCAGGTGCACGGCGTCGCCACCAACCTCTCGGCGACGCTGAACGCGATCCGCGACGCCGAACTCACCGGCGCGCAGCCGAACGACCTCTACGACCGCCGCGACCTGCTGCTCGACCACCTCGCCGGCCTCGGCCAGCTCTCGGTCGCCGACTCGCCCGCGGGCGGCGTCGACGTGAGCCTCGGCGGCGTCAAGATCGTCGACGCCGACGACACGACCGGCGCGGCGTCCGTGCCGGCGGGCACGTTCCCGCTGAGCTTCACGAGCTCGCCCGGTGGCCGGCTCGGCGCCCTGGACGACCTGCAGTCGGCGACCGGCCCGATCGCCGGCTTCCAGACCGACCTCAGTGCGATGGCGAAGTCGCTGGCCGACACGGTCAACGGCTTCTACGGCGCGACCGGCGCGAACTTCTTCACCTACGGGGCCGACCCCGCGGCGACCCTGGCCCTCAACGAGCCGACGGTCAACGCGGCGACGGTCAAGGGCGGCACGGGCGGCCCCGGCGACAACGGCATCGCGCTGCAGGTCGCGCGCCTGCGCGGCGGCTCCGCCGACGACCTGTACGCCCAGCTGATCACGAGGATCGGCAACACGGTGGCCCAGGCCGAGCGCGGGCAGGCGACCGCCCAGGTGCTGACCGACAACCTCAAGGACCGCCGGGACAGCGTCTCCGGCGTCTCGATCGACGAGGAGATGACCAACCTCATCCGCTTCCAGCGCGCGTTCCAGGCGTCGGCCCGCGCGATGTCGACCACCGACGAGATGATCGACACGCTGATCAACCGGACCGGACGAGTGGGGCTGTAGCCATGAGCACCCGAATCACGAACACGATGATCCAGCGGTCGGTCCTCGCCGACCTCAACGACGTCTCCCAGGCGCAGGCCGCCACGCGCCGCAAGATGTCGAGCGGCAAGGAGATCAGCCGACCCTCCGACGACCCCTACGTCGCCAGCCGCTCCATCGCGATCCGCACCGACCTCGGCGGCATCCGCCAGTACGGCCGCAACGTCGGCGAGGCGCTGGGCTGGCAGAGCGTCACCGACACGGCCCTCTCCCAGATCGGCGACATGACCCAGCGGGCGCGCGAGCTGACGCTCCAGGGCGCGACCGACACGATCCCGCAGACGAGCCGCAACGCGATCGCCGACGAGATCGACCAGCTCATCGCCGGCATCAAGCAGGAGGCGAACGCGACCTACGACGGCCGGTACGTCCTCGGCGGCTCGGCCACGAACGTGCGCCCCTACGACTCCACGATGACGCCGACGGTGGCGCCCGGGCCCTGGAACGACGGCTACGCCGGCGACGCCGTCGTCCAGCAGCGCGAGATCGGCCCGAACGTGCAGATCGGCGTCAACGTGCACGGCAACGAGATCCTCGGCGGCCAGCCCGGCAACACCGGCAACCTGCTCAAGGTCCTCCGCGACGCCGCGCTGCACCTGCGCACCGGCGACACCAGCGCGCTGGGCACCACGGACCTCAAGGCCATCCAGGGCGAGATCGACAACGTGCTCAGCGTGCGGGCCCGCGTCGGCGCGGGTATGAACCGCCTCGAGTCGGCGGCGTCACGGCTCACCGAGACCGAGGAGTCCGCGATCAAGCTTCTGTCGGAGACCGAGGACGCGGACATGGCGAAGACCCTCATCGACTTCTCCACCCAGCAGGCCGTCTACCAATCGGCGCTGAACGCCGGCGCCCGCGTGGTGCAGTCGTCGCTGCTGGACTTCCTCCGCTAGCCTCGACGCAAGGAGAGCCATGACCGAGACCCTGAAGAGCACGCGGTTCGGCGACGTCGAGGTCGCCG
>JAXDHC010000335.1:0-2575 GCA_034664705.1 Solirubrobacteraceae bacterium | reverse complement strand
ATCTGGCACCTGCCCAGTCCCGAGACCCGCACCACCCGCGACGTGGTCGAACTCGTCTACCGGGCCGCCGGCACCGAGCCGCGGCTGAAGGTCACGCCGGCGTGGCAGATGCGCGCGCTGGGACTCGTGAACCGGACGGTCCGCGAGATCAACGAGATGCGCTACGAGTTCGACGAGCCGTTCATCGTGGACGCCTCCCGCGCCGAGACCGAGCTCGGCCTGCGCGCCACGCCGCTCGCCCAAGCCGTCGACCAAACCGTGCGCTGGTACCGCGAACCGGCGACCTCCTCATCAGCCGAGCGCCCGAAGGTCACCGCGTAGAGCGCGGCTCGCCGAGTCCGCTGGGCCGGTTCCCGGACCAGCTGTACGAAGAATCTCCGAAGGAGACCTGATGAACGTCGTCACCCGTTTCGTCCTCGACCACAAACGGCTCGTTCTGAGTTTCTGGCTCGTCGTCACGATCGCCGCCTTCGCCGCGATCCAGCCGGCGGGCAATGCTCTCTCGCAGCACTTCAGCGTGCCGGGCCGCGAGGGCTTCGAGACGAACGAGCAGCTCGGCGAGATCTACGGCAACGGCGGCGACGTCGCGCCGATCGTGCCCGTCCTGAAGCTCCCGCAGGGCAAGACGGTCGATTCGCCCGGCGTCACGAGGCAGCTCGACGCGGCTCTGGGACGGGTCGAGGCGGCGCTGCCGGAGGCCAGGACCGCCTCCTATGCCTCGACGCGCGACCGCACGTTCGTCTCCGCCGACGGCCGCACCACCTTCGCCCTGGTCTACATCCCGGCCAAGGGTGGGGTCGATCCCGGCCAGGTCGAGGCGCGGCGGGCGCAGGCGGCGCTCGCGGGCGTCACGGTCGGCGGTTCGGCCGTCGAGGTGACGGGGCTCGACGCCCTGCGCGCCTCCGCGGGCGACAGCGGCGGCGGCACCGGCGTTCTGCTCGGAACCCTGGTGGCGGCGCTGGGCGCGCTTCTGGTTCTCGTCTTCGTCTTCCGCTCGTTCATGGCGCTCGTGCCGCTGTTGATGGCGATGGTCGCGATCCCGACGACCTTCCTGCTGGTCTGGCCGGTCACGAGCGTCACCGACGTGTCGGTGATCGTGCAGTTCCTCGTCGCGCTGATCGGGCTGGGCATCGCGATCGACTACGCACTTCTCGTGGTCGTCCGCTGGCGGGAGGAACGCCAGCAGCCGAACGTGACGAACGAGGCGGCGGTGCGCAGCGCGATGCGACACGCCGGCTCGGCCGTCGTGTTCAGCGGGACGACCGTGGCGATCTCCCTGCTCGCGCTCGTCGCCCTGCCGGTGCCGTTCCTGCGCAGCATCGGCATCGCCGGCCTGCTCATCGCGCTCGCCAGCGTCGCCGTGGCGGTCACGCTCCTGCCGGTCATCCTGGCGACGATCGGGCCGAAGCTCGACTGGCCTCGCAACCGACGCGACGCCCGCGCCAGCCGCGCCTGGTCCGGCTGGGCCGGCCTTGTCGTGCGCCACCGCTGGGCCGCGGCCGTGACGTCGACCGCCGCACTGGCCGCTCTCGTCGTCGCCGCCTCCTCGATCCAGCTGGGGAACCCGCGCGCCGACTCGCTCGCGAACGCGGGGCCGGCACGCGCCGGCCTGGAGAAGCTCGAGGCCTCGGGCATCGGCACCGGTCCGCTCTCGCCCTTCGACGCGCTCGTCCGCTCAGGCGACGCCGGCGCTGTCGCGAAGGCGCTCGCCCAGATCGACGGCGTCCGCAGCGCGGCAGCACCCGCAGACTGGCGCCGCGGCGGGACGTCGCTCGTCACGGTCATCCCGACCGAGGACGGCAACTCCGCCGCCGGCCGAGCGACGCTCGACCGCATCCGCGCCACCACTCTCCCCGGCGCAGTGACGATCGGTGGCGAGGCCGCGCTGAGCGCCGACTTCATCGACGCCGTCTACGGCAACTTCCCGCTCATGCTCGCGCTCATCTCCGTCCTCACCTTCCTCCTGCTCGCGCGCGCCTTCCGCTCGCTGATCCTGCCGCTCAAGGCCGTCGTCCTGAACCTGCTGTCGGTCACCGCCGCCTGCGGTCTCATCGTGCTCGTCTTCCAGCACGGGTTCGGGTCCGACGAGATCTGGGGCATCGAGGCGACGCGGGCGATCAACGTCGAGATGCCGATCGTCATCTTCGCCTTCCTCTTCGGCCTCTCGATGGACTACCAGGTCTTCATCATCAGCCGCATGCGGGAGGCCTACGACCGCACCGGCTCGACCCAGACCGCCGTCGTCGAGGGCATCGGCCGCACCGGCCGGCTCGTCACCAGCGCCGCCCTGATCCTCGGCCTGGCCTTCGCGGCCTTCAGCGCCACCCCCGGAACCGAAGCCAAGATCTTCGCCACCGCCCTCGGCGGCGGAATCCTGATCGACGCGACGATCATCCGCGGCATCCTCGCCCCCGCCGCGGTCGCCATCCTCGGCCGCTGGAACTGGTGGCTCCCGGACTGGGCCGCGCGAATTCTCCGCGTCGAACCGTCGAGCGCGCAGCCGGACGCAACTCCGCCGGACGCTACCACTCCGGCTCCTGCCGCTCAGCCCGCGTAGATCGATCTCGCCGGGCCA
>JAXDHC010000334.1:0-4851 GCA_034664705.1 Solirubrobacteraceae bacterium | reverse complement strand
GAGCGCGAGGATCTTTCGGCAATCGATGAGAGGAGACGGCCGTGCCCGGTGTGGAATCGCGCGACTTCGATTCGCCTGACGAGACGAGGACGCCGGACAAGACGCAGGTGGATGTCGTGCGTATGGGCGTGACGACAGCCGCACGGATGACTTTCGAGCCGGGCTGGCGCTGGTCGGAATGTGTCAAGCCCGTCGCCGGAACTGAGAGCTGCCAGGCCCGCCATGTCGGCGTTGTCCACTCCGGCCGGCTGGCCATCGAGCACGAGGACGGCACCGAGGTCGAGATCGGTCCCGGGGAGGCGTACGTCATCGAGCCCGGCCACGACGCGTGGGTGGTCGGCGACGAGCGGTTCGTCGGATTCGAGTTCGAGTCGCGATCGGCGGAGGAATACGCGAAGGGCTAAAGCGAGCGTCCCGCTGGCGATTGCGCGACAGCCTCCATGGAATGTCATGGAGGCCTCCTGGAGCAGACTGAGCGTGCCGGACACCCGACAGTCCGTCCGCACCCAGACCGTCGAGCGGACCGTCACCGCCCCCCGGCCAACCGAGACCAGCAGCGCCTTCGCGGCGCCCTCGCCCCCACGCGCGGCGCCGGCCGACGACCCGGAACGGCACGACCGCCAGTTCACCACCGGCCAGGACGCCGGGCAGGCGACGCTCGCCGCCGTGCGAGGTCCGGCCCCGGCTACTCGTCTGCTGGACGCCAGACGACGGGTTCACGCTCGCGCTGCCGCGCGATGGTGACGGCGCCCGCGTGCGCGGCCGAGGCCGAGAACCGCGGGTACCAGCCACCGTACGCAGCACTGGGGTTCGGCGAGTCATGGGCGGAGGGCGGCTTCAGCTGCGTGAGCCGCAACAGCGGGTTGACGTGCACCAACACGTCCGGGCACGGCTGGACGCTGCCGCGCTACCGCGGCCTGCCCGCATACTTCTGAATCCCCCAAGCCACGGAAGAGCGACGGGTGCAAGCCGTGATGGGCGCCGACGAACTTCGGGCGGCCGGCGACGCCACGGCCGACGCGCAGAATCCCGCGCAGGGCCCGACACCGGTGCGCCGGTCGCCGTGGCGACCGCCACTTGCCTGAGCGCTCCGGCCCCAGGCCCGTCGGCCGCTTGACGTTCTCGCGTGTGGCGTGCTGGACCAGGAGGTCGCCGTGCGTGCCGCGCTCGGAGCGCGCCGCGCCGGTGGCGCGACCGTCGCGGGCCTGACCACGCATCACCGAGGGGGCGGAAGCGCCCCGGCCACGAGGCGCCCGTCGGCTGCCACCCGGATCCCCCGGCGGCCGAAGTCCTGCGCGGAAAGCGTCGAGATGAGTCGGCCCGCAGCTGCCGCCGGGTCGGGCACCGGGAGGCCCGGGCCGACCAGCCGCAGGGAACGGAGTGTGCCGGCCGCGAAGGCGCCGAGCGGGCCGACCCGGACGCGCAGGACGGCGCTCAGCGCGCTCCTTCCGCCGAGCGAGAAGTTGTGAAATCCGGCGAGGTTGCCCAGCGAGTACGCGATGAGCCGCTCGCGGTAGACCTCCATGCCACGCAGGACATGGGGCCCCGACCCGAGGACGAGGTCCGCGCCGGCCCGCACGGCGGCATGCGCGAACGCGCGCGCATTGCCGCGCCGCTCGCCGAAGGCCTCCTCGTCGTGGTCCGGGGTGTGCACCTTGTCGGCGCCCTCGGCGCCCGCGTGCATGAAGACCACGACCACGTTGGCGTCCCGCGACGCGCGCCGCACGAGGCGTCGCACGGCGTCAAGATCGCGAAGCGCCGACGCCCATGGGTACGGCGCGAAACCCAGAAACGCGACGCGCGCACGGGGCAGCGGGACATAGGCGATCTGGCCGGGACGGCCGGTGAAGGCGATGCCGTTGCGGCGCAACGACCGCGACGTCAAGAACTGGCCGGTCGGTCCGTAGTCGTTGGCATGGTTGTTGGCGAGGTTGACGATGTCGATTCCGGCCTCGCCGAGTGCCGCGGCGTTGGCCGCAGGCGCCTGGAACGCGAAGCAGACTGGGCTCGCGTGCGCGGCGCACTTGGGCGCGCCGCCGAGCCCGAGGGTGCCCTCGAGGTTGACCGCAGCGACGTCGACGCCGGCCAGCACGTCGGCGACGCCGGCCAGCATCGCGCGGCCCTGCGACGGTGGCCGGCCATAGTCGGACCCGGGCGTGACATCGCCCCCCCACGCGACCGTGAACGTCTGGCCAGGAAGCGAACCGGCCGCCGCGGCGGCGGACGGGAGGACGGCCAGGCCGATGCCCGCGTTGAGCGCGAGCCGGAGGACTCGACGGCGGCGGCCGGGCATCGCCGTAGTATCGGGCAGGTGCCGAGACCGAGGCAGCGGTGCATGGTCGGTGTCATCGCGTGCGTCGTGGCCCTGGCGGCGGCGGCGGGCGCGGACGCGGCCACCGTCTCGGTCCCGTACACCCCGTTCACGCCCAGCGGCAGCTTGGCTCCCGGGATCCGCGCGACGCCGCAGTTCGGCGGCACGTGCTCGACCGGGTCCTTCGTGGTCAGCGGTCCGACCGTCTTCCGCTGCGTCGCAGGAGATCTAATCCACGACCCGTGCTACCTGGACGTCGTGGAGAGCAGCCCCGAGCGGCCGGTTGCGGTGTGCGTGACGGCGCCGTGGGTAGCAGGCGTCGTGCGCTTGCGGTTGGTGACCGCCCCGGCGCGGACGCTCGGTGCGCCGCCCGGCGGTCCGCCGTGGGCGTTGCGGCTCGCCTCGGGCCGGCGGTGCCTGCGCGCGACGGGGGCGACGAGCGTCGTGCGGGGCCTCCGACTGAGCTACGTATGCGAAGGGCGACGCGTGCTGTTCGGGACACCCGCCCGAAGTGCATCGACGTGGCGCATCAGGCAGGCCACGACGGCGGGCGGCCACATGATGCGCAGCGTCGCGATCGTCGTCGCCTGGAGCTGACGGGCCAGCACGTAGCCCATTTGGGTCAAGAAGCGCACCGCCCGAGCACGGTTCGTGCCACGCGACGCGAGACGGGCATCGCGTCGGACGGCGGCGGGGCGCCGCGCCGCTCGGGCAAGGGCGGTCCGCGACCAGCCACGGGCCCTCGCACCGCGGGATGGAGCGCAGTGTGACGACGGCCGAATGTGACGTCGGCGCAGCGCTCGGCGGGCGCACCGATGCGTAGCGAACGGGTAGCGTGCGCGCGATGCGGCGCTCCTCGGTCACGGTTGTGCTGCTCGTATCGGCGGTGGCAGGCTTGATGGCACCGGCAGCCGCGCAGGCGTGTGACACAGCCAGGCACAGTCACGCGGTTCGGACACCCGACCGGGTAGGCCGTGCCCCCTTGGTGATCGGGGACTCGACATCGATCATCGCGGCGCCGATCCTCGGCAGGCTGGGGCTCGAGGCCGACGCCCGCGGTTGCCGTCAGTTCGGGCAGGGCGTCCAGATGCTCGCTGCGCGCCGTCGCGCCCGCACGCTCCCACACGTCGTCGCGCTCGCGCTCGGCGCGAACGGGCCGGTGTCTGGCGCCCAGATCGCGGCCGCGCTGCGGATCATGGGCCCGCACCGCGTGCTCGCACTCGTCACGGCGAAGCAGTCCGGCATGACCGACGCGGCGATGCATCGCGCCGCCAATCGGCACCCGGACCGGGTGCTGCTCATCGACTGGGTGCGCCACAGCGCCGGCCGCGGTGGCTGGTTCGCCGGCGACGGGCTACACGTGGGCCAGGAGGGCGCCACCGCATACGCGCACCTGATCCGACGCTCGGTGGCGCCCTTTGCTTTTCCCCCGGTTCGCCGGATGAGACTCGGCCGGCCAGGGGCCACCGGCAAGCGCTGCGGGACCGTGCATCGGCGCGGACATCCGCTACGCGTCTTCGTCGCACGCGGCGAGAAGCGCATCACGTGTGTCCGCGCGCGCACCCTCGTACGCCAACCCCCGATGACCCGGATCGCCGGCTGGCAGACCTATGACTGGCGGATGAGCCGCAGCGGTACGTGGAGTTGGGTGTACGCGCGGCGCGACCGGCAGGTGCTGATCGGCGCGGTGGCGGGAAGATGACCCGGAGCGCCACCGCCGATCCTGGCTGCGGCGTACCACGCGGCCGAGAGGGCGGGCCCCGCCGAGACTGGCTCGGCCCGGGTCGGTCGGGCGCACGCACACCCGAGTCCGGCCGCTCACCGTTGCGCGGCAGACGCACCGTGCCACCGGTTCCGACGCGTAGGTCGCCCGAGCGGCCATCAGCCTTGGGGATGGTCCTCGTTCGCTGCGCCCGGCTTACGATCCGCTTCGGCGGCTTCGCGAAGCGCCCGGAGCGGCGGCGAGTCGTGTGACGGCCGCACGACTGCTGCCCCCCAGTGGACCGGTGCATGCTCAACGGCGTAGTTCTGGTACGAGCGCAACTGGGAGGAGTTCCGAGCGGGTGTTCGAGCGCTACCGCCGCGCGGACCTATCAAAGGCCGACCCGAAGGCCGTCGCCGGCATCGTCGCCATCGACAAGTGGATGACCCGAAACCACCAGGCCATCGAGCTGGTCCTCACCAGCCCGCACTGGCCGCGCGACCTCACACCCCTCGAAGAGCACTTGCACACGGTCCAGTCGCGCCTGGGCGACCGTCGCCGGCTTTTCCGCAACCCGTACCGCCTCAACTGCGTCCTGCGCCTGATGCTGATGCAGCTCCGAGGCTCCTGCTCGGTGCAGTCCTGGGCGCGCATCCTCGGCGAGAACCACCGCCACCACGACGGCAAGCCGCCACCAAGGCGACACTGGGACGGCAAACACCTGTTCCGTATCCGATAGTCGCCGAGCGGGCAGCGTGTCGTCGGCCAGGACGGAGCCTCGAAGGGCTGCCGCCACCGCGTGGGCTACGGGACCGTCGCGGTCTCCCAGCCGAGGTTG
>JAXDHC010000333.1:0-5987 GCA_034664705.1 Solirubrobacteraceae bacterium | reverse complement strand
CGGCGAGCGACGGCGAGCCCCACGTCGGCATGGGCCGGGCGAGGAAGTACTCGAGCGCCTTCAGGCGGAAGTCGCGCATCCACTGCGGCTCGCTCTTGAACTCGGAGATCTTCTCGACGAGCTCGCGGGTGAGCCCCTTCGGGGCCTTGTAGAGGTAGTTCTCGGCGTCGTGGAAGCCGTAGCGCTCGGTGTAGTCAGCGTTGATGTGCTGGAGCGCGTCGTTCTCGGAGATGGTGGTGGTCTCGGGTGTGGCCATGGGTCAGTCGACCTCCAGCTTGATCACGTCGCCCTCGACCACGACCGGGAAGGTGTCGACCGGGACGTAGGCGGGCAGGGTCATGGGCTTTCCGGTCCGCAGGTCGAAGAGCGACCCGTGGCGCGGACATTCGACGGTGCAGGTGTCGGGATCGAACTCCCCCTCGGCGAGCGGACCGTCGTCGTGCGTGCAGCGGTCCTCGATGGCGTGAAGCACGCCATTGCAGTTGAAGATGCCGATCTCGACGTCGTCCCACTCGATGGTGCGCATCGCGCCGGGCGGGAGCTCGGAGAGCGGGCAGACGGCGATGAGCTCTGATGCCATGAGGGAGAAGGATGCGCGCCGCGGGGAAATCCCGATGCGGACGGTATGGATTGTACCGGGCGAACCGCCCGGAGCCGAGGGCGCGCGCGAGCGGGCCGTCAGCGCGTCGTGACGCGCAGCGTCCGGCGGACGGTCGTGCGCGACGCACCCGCCGTGACGGTGACCACGAGGCGCACCGTGAGATGCCGCGGCGCGCCCGCCCGGCGCGCCTGGCGCGGCAGGGCGACCGGCACGGTGCGCGGCCGCCCGCCCAGCGCCACGCTGACCGCGCGGAGCGGGAGCCGGCGGCCGCCGACGGTGACGACGCCGGTCACGCGCACGCGCGCGCCGGCGGGACCCGTCACGGTGGTCATGAGGCGGCCGCGGACGACGGGGGTCCGGGCGACGCCGAGGTCAAGCGGCTCCCGGGCGCTCCCCAGCCCCGGGACCGCCGTGGAGGGCGCCGGCACCGGGGTCACGGTCGGCGCGGGCAGCGAGGGGGACGCCGGCGCGGCGCCCGTGGCGGCGCCCTCGGCCGGAGCGGGCACGGGGGCGGACGCGCCCGGGAGCGCCGGCGCCGGGGTCGGCGCGGGCCGGTCCGGGACGCCGTCCGGCTCGGGTGGGCTCACGGCGACGGCGTCCCAGGTGAACGCGACCGCCGTCGAGGCGCCCTGGTGCACGTTGTGCGCGGCCCGGGCGTCACCGTGCGGGAAGCGCAGCTCGAACCGGTAGCGGCGCTCGGCGCCGGCGGCGATCGAGCCGAGCGCCACCCGCTGGAACGCCCGCAGCGTGCCGGCGTAGAGCGTGGTCGGCGGCTCGGTCCCGAGCTCGAGCACGCGGAGGTCGAGCACGCCCGACAGCCCGCCGCCGGGCGAGGCGCTGTCGGCCGCGCCGCCGGAGGACAGCGTGAACGCGCCCCGCGCGTCGCCGCCGTTGCCGATCGTCACCTCGCCGCCCGCGACGGCCCCGGGGGCCATGGCCCCGGCCGTGAGGATCGCACCCCCCTCGCGGTCGTTGGCCACGAGCGGCCCGGTCGCCTGCGCGGTGATCGCGACGGGCGTCGCCGGCTCGGCCACCAGCGGCACGCGCCCCGTCACCGCCCACCCGGCGGCGCAGAGCGCGAGGGTGGCCGTGAGGCACGAGACGGAGACCTGCGCGAGGCGGCGCATCGGCCTCAGAAGTCCACGTCGGAATCGCCCTCGTCGACGGTGCCGGTCGGCAGCAGGAGCGCGTTGCCGGCCAGGTCCGTCGGCCCCGCCTTGGGCGTCCACGACATGTTCTTCTGAGTGTTCGTGACGGTCGCGAGCCCGGTGGGAGCGGTGCCGAGCACGATCGTGAACGACTTGCCATCGGCCGACTGGCTCATCGTCGCGGGCCACGTCACGGTCGTCGCGGTGACGAGGTTGGCCTTCGTCGCGACGCCGTTCGCCGACCCGCCGTCCAGGCGCACGTTCGCCGCGCCGGCGGAGTCGAGGACGGTGAAGCGGTCCGTCGGGGCCGCCGTCGTGCCGGCGTTCGTGAAGAGGACGCGCACCGAAGCGGTCGTCGCCCCGCCCGTGAAGGTGGACAGGACCGTGGTCGGGCTGATCGCCTCGCTGAACATGTAGGTGATCGTGTCGCCGGCGTTCAGGCGGCCGGCGTTCGCGCCGCCGTTCGCGGCCGCGATCATCGTCGGGCTGGGCTGCGTCCGGTCGACCGTGAAGCTCCTCGCCGCGCTCGTCCCCGTGTTGCCGGCGGCGTCGGCCTGCGTGGCCTGGACGGTGTAGGCCCCGGTCGCCAGCGCCGTCGGCACGGTCGTCGTCCACGTCGTGGCGGTCCGCGTGACGTTCAGCGTCTGCGCGGGGGTGCCGGTCGCCGAGGCGCCGGCGTAGAGGCGCACGACGACCGTCGTGGAGTCGCCGGTCGCGTTGCCGGCCGTCCCGGACACCGTCGGGGTGGCGACGGCCGTGAGTGCGCCGGCGGCCGGCACCGAGATGGCGAGCGCGGGCGCGACCCAGTCGGCGGCCGTCGCGAAGGTGTTCCCTGCGTTCGGGCTGTGCGCCGTGTACGTGGCGCTGGACATCGCGACGGCCGACGCGGCCGCCAGGAGCGCTGCGAGCACCCCGATGACCAGCCGGCCGGTCACGCCCCATGCGCCTCCGCGGCGGCCGCGCCGGTCTCGCGCCACAGCCCGGCGAGGACCGACATCGCGACGAGCAGGGCCGGCACGCCGATGATGAGCATCCGCAGGCGGCGGTCGCTCAGGGCGGCGAGGCCGTAGCCGACGTACGGGAGGTGGAACACCGCGCGGGCCTGGGTGGCGCTCGACAGGCTGAACGTCCAGGGGTCCGCCGCGGCGTTCGCGTCGCCCTTCGTCCGGTAGACGCGGGCGCCGCCGGGGGCCGTGGCGATCGCGGCGATGCGGTGCGTCACGAGGCCGCCCGGGCCGGCGCCGGCCGGCGGGTCGTACGTGATGACGTCGCCGACCTTCAGCGAGGCCGTCGGCACCACGCGGTCGTACACGAGCGAGCCGCGGTCGTAGGCGCCGGTCATCGAGCCGCTCGTGATGACGTAGCGCTCGTAGCCGAGCAGCGCCGGGACGAGCACGGCGGCGGCGAGTGCGACCGCGGCGGCCGTCAGGACGCCGCCGCCCGCGGCACGCAGGCGCCGCGGGAGCGAGGTGGTGGAGGCGGAGGGGGCGATCATCGGGGGACTCAGCTCGCGGCCGCGTCCCAGTCGAACTCGATCGAGGCGCTCTTGCCCTGGAAGCTGTTGTCGGTGCTGGCCGGGAGCGTGACATCGAAGCGGTAGCGGTGCTTCTCGCCGGCGGCGAACGTGCCGAGGTCGAGCGATCCGACGGGCGTGACCTTGGCGTTGTGCAGCACGCGCCCGGACCCGCAGGTCGGCGCGGTGGAGCCGCTGAACGCGCCGCAGTCCTCGATCTTCAGGCCGAGCTGGCCGAGCAGCGAGGGCGAGCTGTCGGCGACGTTGCTCGTCGAGAGCGTGAACGCGCCCGAGAGCGTGCCCGTGTTCTCGATGTCGATCGTGCCGTTGGCGGTGCCGCCGGGCTTGAGGTTGCCGGCGCTGAGCAGCGCGCTGGCCTGGCCGCTGCCGATGGTGAGCGTGCCGGCCGTGAAGGTGTTGGCCGGGTTGGCCGAGTGCGCGGTGAAGTTCGCGCCGGAGCCGACGGTCACGCCCACGGCGGCGAGGACGACGGCGAGCGCGCCGACGGTACGACGAGGATGCGCCGCGAGGGCACTGAGACGGGACACGATGAACTCCGAGGGGAGGCTGCGGGACACGGGGAACGAGCCGTTTGCCAGATCGGCGCCCTGCTGGTCTTTGGATGACCCTCAGGTCCGGCTTGCCTGAACCGTTTCGGCAGCCCCTGTGGAGTTCTTGAGCGCTGCAACGGCACTCTTTCCCGGTCCTTACCGAAACCGGTCCGAAGGGCCCAGGGAGCACCCGGCGATCCGCCGTGGAGCGCGGTCAGGAGGGCGCTTCGGCCCCGGACGCCGGGGTCTCCGGCTCCCAGTCCACCGCGCCGCCCAGGCCCGCGCTCTTGAGGACCTTCAGCGACAGCAGCGCGCACTTCATGCGCGTCGCCGAGATGTCGATGCCCAGCAGGTCCAGCACGAACTGCCGGTCGAGCTTGAGCAGGTCGGCGACGGCCATGCCCTTGACCTCCTCGGAGGCCATGGAGGCCGCGGCCTGGCTGATCGCGCAGCCGTGGCCGTCGAAGCGGATGTCGTCGATCGTGCCGTCGTCGCCGACGCGCAGCATCACGCGCAGCTCGTCGCCGCAGAGCGGGTTGGTGTCCTCGAACTCGAGGTCCGGCGACTCCATCGGCCCCCAGTTGCGGGGCCGCTTGTAGTGGCTGAGGATCTCCTCGCGGTACAGGTCGTCCATCAGTCGGCGAAGATCTCCCTGACCCGGACCAGGCCGTCGAGCAGCCGGTCCACGTCCTCGCGGGTGTTGTGGACGGCGAACGACGCGCGGCTCGTGGCGCCGACGCCGAGGCGCTTCATCAGCGGCTGGGCGCAGTGGTGGCCGGCGCGGACGCAGACCCCCTGCGACCCCAGGATCTCGGCGACGTCGTGCGGGTGCACGCCCTCGACCGTGAACGAGACCAGCGCGCCGCGGTCGCCCGCGTCGCGCGGGCCCTGGATCTCCAGGCCGGGCACGGCGGTGAGGCGCTCGAGCGCGTAGGCGGTGAGGTCGGACTCGTGCTCGCGCACGTCCTCCATGCCGATGCCATGGAGGAAGTCGACGGCGGCGCCGAGGCCGATCGCCTCGGCGATGTTCGACGTGCCGGCCTCGAACCTGGTCGGCGGCTGGGCCCAGCGCGAGCCCTCCAGCGACACCGACGCGATCATGTGCCCGCCGCCGAGGAAGGGCGGCATGGCCTCGAGCAGCTCGCGGCGGCCGTGGAGGACGCCGATGCCCGTCGGCCCGTAGGCCTTGTGGCCGGTCCAGCCGTAGAAGTCCGCGTCGATCGCGCGCAGGTCGACGGCCATCTGCGGGACCGCCTGCGCGCCGTCGACCACGACGACGGCGCCCGCCTCGTGGGCGCGGCGGACGATGTCGGCGACGGGGTTGATCGTCCCGAGGACGTTCGAGACGTGCGCGACCGCGAGCAGCTTCACGTCGCCGCGGCCGAGGAGCTCGTCGAGGACGTCGAGGCGCAGGCGGCCCTCGTCGTCGACCGGGACGTGGTCGAGCGTCGCACCCGTGCGCTCGCACAGCAGCTGCCACGGGACGAGGTTGGAGTGGTGCTCCATCTCGGTGATCACGACGCGGTCGCCGGGACCGACGTTCGCCGTCCCCCAGGAGTACGCGACGAGGTTCAGCGCCTCGGTCACGTTGCGCGTGAAGATCGTCTCGGTCGCGCCCCAGTTCAGCCAGCGCGCGATGCGGGTCCGCGCGCCCTCGAACAGCTCCGTCGCCTCGGCGGCCAGCGGATAGACGCTGCGGTGCACCGTCGCCCGGTGCGCCTCGTAGTAGTCGGTCATCGCGTCGATGACCACCCGCGGCGTCTGCGACGTCGCGGCGCTGTCGAGGTACACGAGGCCCTCCCGGTCCAGGACCGGGAACTCGTGGGCGAGCGCGGTGTCCGCGAGCGCGCCCATCAGGCCGCCGCCGCCACCTCGTCGCGCACCCAGCCGTAGCCCTCGCGCTCGAGCTGCGTGACGAGCTCCGGCCCGCCCTCCTTGACGATGCGCCCCTCGAACATGATCGACACCCGCTGCGGCTGCACCATGTGCAGGATGCGCTGGTAGTGGGTGATGATCAGGACGCCCATGCCGATGTCGCCGGCGACCGTGTTGACGCCGTGGGCGACGGTGTTCAGCGCGTCGATGTCGAGGCCCGAGTCGGTCTCGTCGAGGACGGCGACGGACGGGCGCTGGAGCGCGAGCTGGAGGATCTCCATGCGCTTCTTCTCGCCGCC
>JAXDHC010000332.1:0-7494 GCA_034664705.1 Solirubrobacteraceae bacterium | reverse complement strand
CAAGCCCAACCCGCTGATGATGCGCAGCGCGCTGAACGCGATCGACGCGCACTCCGAGACGACGGCGATGATCGGCGACCGCATGGACACCGACGTCGTCTCCGGCCTCGAGGCCGGCCTCGAGACGGTGCTCGTGCTCACCGGGCTGACCACGCGCGCCGAGGCCGAGCGCTACCCGTACCGCGCCTCGCGCGTCGTCGACTCGATCGCCGACCTCGTCGACGAGCTGCGCTGAGCGCGGCTCCTCGGCGTCCCGGGCTCGGCGCGGCGCCGCTCGCCTGGCGGAGGCCGCGGGCCGCCGAGGTTAGGCGGGGACCGCGACCCGGGCAGGACGCACGCCCAGTGGCCCCAACCGGCGCGGCGGACCGGCACGCGCCAGAGAGGACGCAACATGAAGGCAGTCGCATGGCACGGCAGGCGCGACGTCCGCGTCGACACGGTCCCGGATCCGACGGTCGAGAAGCCGACCGACGCGGTGGTCCGGATCACGACGACGGCGATCTGCGGGTCGGACCTGCACCTGTACGAGGTGCTCGGACCGTTCATGGGCGAGGGCGACATCCTCGGCCACGAGCCGATGGGGATCGTCGAGGAGGTCGGCAGCGAGGTGACGAACCTCGCCCCGGGCGACCGCGTCGTCATGCCGTTCCAGATCGCGTGCGGCCACTGCTTCATGTGCGCGCAGGATCTGCAGACGCAGTGCGAAACCACCCAGGTGCGCGACCAGGGCATGGGCGCAGCGCTCTTCGGCTACACCAAGCTCTACGGCCAGGTGCCGGGCGGCCAGGCGCAGTTCCTGCGCGTCCCCCACGCCGACTACAACCCCATCAAGGTGCCGGACGGCCCGCCCGACGAGCGCTTCGTCTACCTCTCCGACGTGCTGCCGACGGCCTGGCAGGCCGTCGAGTACGCGGGCATCCCGGACGGTGGCACCGTGGTCGTCCTCGGGCTCGGCCCGATCGGCGACATGTCCGCGCGCGTCGCGGTGCACCGCGGCCACCGGGTCATCGGCGTCGACCTCGTGCCCGAGCGGCTCGCGCGGGTGCGGGCGCGGGGCGCCGAGGTGATCGACCTGCGCGAGCATGACGACGACCTCGCCGAGGTCATCCGCGGCATGACGGACGGGCGCGGCCCGGACTCCGTCATCGACGCGGTCGGCATGGAGGCGCACGGCGCGCCGGGCGCCAAGCTCGCCCAGCAGATCACCGGGCTCCTGCCCGACGCGATCGCGGCGAAGGTCATGGAGAAGGCCGGCATCGACCGTCTGCACGCCTTCTACCTCGCGATCGACATCGTGCGCCGCGGCGGCACGATCTCGCTCATCGGCGTCTACGGCGGGATGGCGGATCCGCTGCCGATGCTGACGATGTTCGACAAGCAGATCCAGCTGCGAATGGGCCAGGCCAACGTCCGTCGGTGGCACGAGCAGATCCTCCCGCTGCTGACCGACGAGGACCCGCTCGGGGTGGAGCAGTTCCACACCCACCAGCTGCCGCTCGACGAGGCCCCGCGCGGCTATGACATGTTCCAGAAGAAGGAGGACGGCTGCGTGAAGGTCCTCCTCAAGCCCTGATCGGGGGAACGTCGCTGGAGCGACGTTCCGCTTGGGAGACGTCGCTGGGCGACGTCTCCCGGGGCGTGGCTGGACGACGCGTTTTCCTACCGGCGCTCGTAGAGCACGAGCCGCACGCCGCGCGGCAGCGCGCGGCCGCGCAGCCGCGGCACGGCGAGGGTGCGCGCGAGACGCGGGTCGTCGTCGAGCACACGCTCCCATTGGGCGGCGCGCCGGCGGATCAGCTTCGTCCAGGGCGCGCGCCAGCTCCCCGAGCGGATGATCGGCTGGACGAGCAGCAGGCGCTGGCCGGGGCGCAGCGTCCGGACGAGCGCGTCGGAGGTCGGCGTCGGCCGGGCGGCGCGCAGGCGTTCGAGGACGTCGCGCCAGTCCATCACCTGCGGGTCGGCGACCGGCCCCATGGCGTTGGCCCACCGCAGGCCGTCGGGCAGGTAGACGTGCATGACGGGCCCCTGCTCGGGGTGCGTCGCCACCACGAGGTCACCCGGCTCCAGGCGGTCGCGGACGAGGACCGCGGCGGTGTGCGCGTTGCTCTTGCTCTCGAGGGCGTCGACGCGCGTGTTGTTGGCCCAGAAGACGGCGAGCAGGACGACGACGACGGTGCCGAGCGTGCCCGCCCGCGCGAGGCCGCCGGCGCCGAGCAGCAGCAGCGGTCCGACCAGGACGGCCAGGTAGCGCAGCGCCCACGCCGGTGAGACCTGCGAGACCGTCCACGCGACCGCGAGCGCCGTGACGCCGATCGCCGCCACGGCGAGCACCGTTCGCCCCGGCACGCTGCGAACCCGGTCCGACGCGACGACCGCGACGAGCCCGAACCCGACGGCGAGGGCGAACGCCATCGCGGGCGCGGCCCCGCCGAGCAGCGAGGTCACGGCACGCATCGCGGTCGCCGGGCCCGGCGGGTTGGACCAGGGCGCTCCGGTGTGCCGAGCCTGGAACAGGAGGCTCGGCGCCCACGGGAGGTAGACGAGCGCGACGGCGCCGTAGGCCAGCACCGCGTCGCGCAGCAGCGCCCGCCGATCCTCCGCGATGCCGATGAGCGCAGCGAGGGCCGCGACCGTGCCCATCGCGAGGAACAGCGCCCAGTTGTGCGTGTACAGCACGAGCGCGAGCGCAAGCGCGAACGCCGGCAGCCAGGTTCGGCGGCGCTGGACGAACGCGAGGACGAACGTGCTCGTCACCGCCACGCTGAGCAGGACGACGAGCGAGTACATCCGCGTCTCCTGCGCGTAGTAGGTGACGAACGGGTTGAGGGCCGCCAGCACGGCGGCGATCCACGCGGCCCGACCGCCGAAGATGGCGCGCCCGGCCGCGAAGGCGACGGGGATGAGCAGGATCGCGAACCCGAGGGAGAGGGCGTGCGTGTCGGCCTCGCCATGGCCGAAGACCTTCATCCACACGCCGAGGAGCAGGTAGTACAGCGGCGGCGAGCCGTCCTGGCGCAGCACGCCGGGGATGTCGAGCAGCGGATGCGAGGAGATGCCGACCGAAAGGCCCTCGTCGATCCAGTAGCGCGCGTGGATGGCCTGCGTCCGCAGCGCGAGCGAGAACCCGGCGAGGAAGGCGATGGCGAGCGCCACGCGCAGCGTCAGCGGCAGCGCGCGGAAGCGCGCGACCGGCGCGCGCAGCCGGTGCAGGGGCGCGGCGATCGTGCTCATGCCCCGCCCCGGCAGGCCGCGACGACGCGCCAGCCGCCGCCGACGCTGAGCGTCCGGACGCCCTCGTCGCCGCCGAGCGTCCGCAGCGAGGGGCCGGGGAAGCTCGTGGCGTTCGAGCGGACGCGGAAGACCACGGCCGGGCGCCGCGGGACGAGGTGCACCTGCGTCGTGTGCACGCCGAGGTTCCACGCGACGACCGGGACCTGGAACGGGCCCGTGTACGGGTTGCCGCAGGCGCGCAACCGCTCCGCGCCGCCCGCCCGCGCCACCGCGAGCCCGACGCCGTCGTTCAACCTCGCCTGGAACGTGATGGCCGCGATGTCGTCCGGCACCCGGTGGACCGCCGGCGCGGCGAAGGCGGCGCCGGCCACGACGGCGAGCACCAGCGCGACCGGGCCGGCGGTGGCGCGCCGGCCGAGCACCGCGCGGGCCAGCCACCCGACGCCGGTGCCGGCGAGCACGCACAGCGCGGCCGCGGGCATCACGAGGTAGCGGATGTTCCCCGAGAACCCGCCGTCGGAGGTCATGACGGCCACCTCGGCGACCCACAGCAGCGCACCCACGGCGAGGACCGCCGCGGTGACGCCGTCCCGCCGCCCGGGGACACGGCGCAGGACGACGGCGAGCACGAGCGCCGCGATCCCGGCCCAGACCATCGGCGTGAGCATGGAGGCGAACTGGTCGAGCACCGCGCGGATCGGATTCTCCGCGAACGCCGGGCTGTCGGCCCGCGGGTTCTGAGCCCGGTGGGCGGCCCGCAGCAGGTCGCCCGAGCCCCACCACTCCGGCAGCAGCCAGAGGACCGGCATGGACGCGAAGCCGGCGATGACGAGCCGGCGCAGGTCCGCCCGCCGCCAGAGCAGCCAGAGCCCGTAGAGGCCGATGAACGGCCAGGCCTCCGGACGCAGGAGGGCGGCTCCGAGCGCGAGCGCGAAGGCCGCGCGATAACGCCCGTCGAGATGGCGGTCCACCGCTGCGAGGACGAGCGCGACCATGATGCCCTCGGAGTTGCCCATCGCGCCGTTGCGCAGCGTCCACGGCGCGAGCGCGTACGGCGCCGCGGCGGCGAGGCCGGCGGCCGGCCCGCCGCCGAGCCGGCGGCCGAGGCGGAACGCGAAGTAGACGCCGGCGATGGCGCCTGCGCGCGCGACGAACACCCAGAGGTCGGGCGCCAGCCCGCCGAAGAGCGCGAAGGGCGTCGTCAGCAGGACGGGCAGCGGCTTCCACGACGGCCCGTCGACGGTGGAGAGATCGAGGTGGAGGACCTCGCGCCCCCAGATGATCCAGGCCCAGGGGTCGTACGGCGGCGCGGCGGGCGCGAGGAACGACAGCGCCGTGAGCCCGAGGATCACGAGGGCGACGCGATGGCGCACGGCGACGCCCGGCAGCGTGAGCGCCGGCACCGACGGACGCGAGACGGTGTACTCCTGGGCAGGGGGCATGGACGACGCCGTGCAGGATTGTGGCGGACGCCATGTTGCCCGCCGTTAAGCCGCTGGAAGCGGGGGGCGGCGCGCGCGGCGTCCGCGCGCTGACGCGCCGATAACGGCGTCAGGCGCGCACAAGAGGACGTCCGGCGGCACGCCAATCGCGGTTTGTTTCCCACCGTTCAGCAGGAAATCTCCGCCGTCTGTCGAGCGCGAGAGGTTTAGAGTCCCCGACGAACGGCAAATGGAAGGTCCCGGCTCCCGACGCAAAGAGCTCGCGGAGGAGCCGTCCCGCAATCGGTCCAGAAAGGACGCGCATGCCCCACTTCGCCGGAGGGAGGCTTCGAGCCTCCGCTCGCCGAGCTCGCGTGATGGCCTCGTTGGTGGGGGCCCTCGCACTCATCGTCACGCTGATGGCGCCTGTCGCCGCCAACGGTGCCAAGGCGCCTCACAAGAGCGCCCATGCCATCAAGGGCGGTCACGAGGGATCCCCTGGCAACCAGCAGGGTTACGCCAAGGACAAGGCGGACAAGGCCGACAAGGCCAAGCAGGACGACGACAACGCCGCCGACGACAAGGCCAAGCAGGACGACAAGAACGCCGCCGACGACAAGGCGAAGAAGGACGCCGAGGACAAGGCGAAGAAGGACGCCGAGGACAAGGCCAAGAAGGACGCCGAGGACAAGGCCAAGAAGGACGCCGAGGACAAGGCCAAGGACGACGTCAAGCCGGCGTGCGAGGACAACTCCGGCCAGTACAACGCCGAGCACCGCGGCGTCTTCTGTCCGAACCCGAAGCCGAAGCCCGACGAGAAGCCGGCCTGCGAGGACAACTCCGGCTACGGCAACGCGATGGACAACCCGATGTGCGCCTGCCCGCCCAAGGCGGACGACGCCAAGGACGACCACGCGCACTACGGCTCGGCGAAGGCGGCCAGGTACGTCAAGCACGACAAGGCGAACAAGAAGGACAAGGCCGACCACAAGGCCAAGGACGACAAGGCCGACAAGAAGGACGAGCACGCCAAGGACGACAAGGCGAACAACAAGGACGAGCACGCCAAGGACGACAAGGCGAACAACAAGGACGAGCACTCCAAGGACGACAAGGCGAACAACAAGGACGAGCACGCCAAGGACGACAAGTGCGTCCAGCCGCCCAAGCCGTGCCCGAACGGCGGCATGCGTGACGACAAGGGCAACTGCCAGCCGCAGCCCTGCCCGAACGGCGCCGCGCGCGACGTCAACGGCGTCTGCGGGCAGCCCAACACGCCCGGCGGGACGCCGACGGTGACGCCGACGCCCACGGTGACGCCCACCCCGGCGGCCGTGGTGACCCCGGCCCCGGCGGCGGCACAGGCCCCGGCCGCGGCACAGGCGCCGGCCAGGACTCCGGCAGCGACGACGGCGCCTCAGAACGTCGTCGCGGGCACCCAGGCGACGTCGGCATCGGCCCGCCTGCGCGGCCCGAGCCGCTGCACGTCGACCCGGTTCAGCGTGACCGTCAGCGGGCGTAACGTGCGCCGCGTGACGTTCTTCGTCGCCGGCCGTCAGGTGCGCGCCGTCACGATGCGCACCGGCCAGCGGGCGCTGACCGTGTCGCTCCCGGTCCGCCGCTTCGGCGCGCGTCGCCAGAGCGTCCGTGCCCGGGTCACGTTCCGCAACGGCGCGGCGCCGCGGAACCTGACCACGACCGCGACTCGCTGCGCCCAGGGCGCGGTGAGCCCGCAGTTCACGGGCTGAGGGGCAAAGGCCCGGTGCTGGGCGGCCGCGCTGCGGGAGCGGTCGTCCAGCCCGGGGGTCTCGTCGGCTAGGTGCGAGAGAGCGTGGCGACCGCCAGGGCCGCCACGCCCTCGCGCCGGCCGACGAACCCCATGCCCTCGCCCGTCGACGCCTTGACGTTGACGTGAGCGGGGGCCATCGCGAGCCCGGCAGCGAGCGACTCGCGGATCGCATCGCGGTGGGGCGCCAGCCGGGGGCGCTCCATCACCACCGTCGTGTCGACATGCGCGATCGTGAGCCCCGCGCTCGCCACGAGGCCGACGACCTCGCGCAGGAGCGCCATCGAGTCGGCGCCCGCGAAGCGCGGGTCGGTGTCGGGGAAGTGCTGGCCGATGTCCCCGAGGCCGGCGGCGCCCAGCAGCGCGTCGATCACCGCGTGGGTGAGCACGTCCGCGTCCGAGTGGCCGGCAAGGCCCCGATCGTGAGGGACGGCGACCCCGCCAAGGATCAGCGGGCGGCCCTCGACGAGCCGGTGCGAGTCCCAGCCGATGCCGGTGGCGACGCCGCTCACGGGGCGCCGATCGGCTCGAGCCGCCGCGCGCGGCGCTCGAAGACGCACAGCTCGCGCACGCCGAGCCCGTCGAGCAGCTCCAAGGCGCGGTCGTAGCCGTACCCGACCTGGTCGGGGACGTGCGCGTCGCTCGACAGCACGATCGGGTTGCCCGCGTCGAGCACCATCTCCAGGAACGCCTGCGACGGGTAGATCTCGCCGACCGGCTTGCGCAGGCCGGCCGTCGAGACCTCCACGGCGATCCCGGACTCGGCGATGCCCTCCATCGCGACCTCGTAGTAGTAGCGCAGGTCGCGGTCGGGCAACGGGCGCTCGCGCCCCCAGTGCTTGACGAGGTCGGGGTGCGCGAGCACGTCGTAGAGACCGCTCATCGCCGCCTCCCCCAGCCACTCGAAGTAGCGGCGCCAGACGCGATCCGGCGACTCGCCGGTCGTCCACACGTCGTAGCGGTCGTAGTCGACGGCGCTGTCGCCCAGGAAGTGCACGGAGCCGACGACGTAGTCCCAATCGCGCCCGTCGAGGACCTCGGCCATCCGGTCCTCGC
>JAXDHC010000331.1:0-3089 GCA_034664705.1 Solirubrobacteraceae bacterium | reverse complement strand
GCGACTCGTCGGCGTCGGGCGACAGCCAGAGCGAGATCTCGAGCGCCACGGTCTGCGTGCGGATCGAGTCGTTGCGCAGCACGCCGGCGGCGAGGCGCTCGTTGGGGATGATCACGCGGGTCTCGCTGGCCATGCGCAGCCACGTGTAGGTGAGCGAGATGTCCTCGACGGTGCCGGTGTTCTCCTCGAACGTCACGAGGTCGCCGATGCGCAGCGGCTGCGTGATGGCGATGACGAGCCCGGCGATCGCGTTGGCGAGCACCTGGCGCGCCGCGAAGCCGATGACGGCGGCGGCGATCGCGCTCGAGGCGAGCACCGTGCTCGCCAGGCGGTCCAGCGCGGCGAACTGCGCGGTCGCCAGCGAGATGCCGATCAGGATGATCACCATCTCGACGACGCGGCGCAGGAACCGCAGGCGCGTGTCCACGACCGGGCTCAGCGCGCCGCCGGCCACCGCGGTCGCGAGCTTGCGCGCGCGCCCCTGCACGGCACGTTCCACCGCCGCGGCGAGCGCGAAGGCGATGACGAGCGTGACCACCGCGGTGATCTCGTTGCCGTAGCGCTCGCCGAAGGACTCGGCTGCCAGGATGAGGTCCGGCATGCGGCGTGACGGTATCCAAGCGGCGACGGTCCCGGCGAGGAGCCGCACCCGGTGGCTGTCGCGGCCGCGCCTGCGCGACGACGCGGCCGTCGCCGACGCGTGGCGCGCGCTGCTCGTCTCGCGCGTGCTCGTGTGGGTCGCCGGCGCGGCGGCGTTCGCCCTGTGGGGGCTCTCGCATCGGGCCGCCGGCTTCGACCCCGCCGCGGTGACCCACCCGTTCGGCGCGACGGGAGACGCGCTCGTCGCGCCGCTGGCCCGGTGGGACAGCGTCTGGTACCTGGCGATCGCCAACGACGGCTATCCCGCCGACGACCCGCGCCGGACGGCGTTCTTCCCGCTGTATCCGCTGCTGCTGCGGGCGGCGGGCGTCGTGGTGGGGGACCCGATCGTCGCCGGCGTGCTCGTGTCGCTCGCGTGCTTCGCGGCCGCGCTCGTGCTGCTTCACCGCCTGACCGAGCTCGAGCTCGGGCGGCCCGCCGCGCGCGCGACACTCTGGGCGGCCGCGCTGTTCCCGGGCGCGTTCTTCTTCTCGGCCGTCTACAGCGAGGCGCTGTTCCTGGCGCTGTCGGTGGGCGCGGTGTACGCCGCGCGCACCGGGCGGTGGGGGTGGGCGGGGACGCTCGGCGCCCTCGGCGCGGCCACCCGCAGCGCCGGGGTGCTGCTCGTCGTGCCGCTCGCGCTGCTCTGGCTGGCGCGCGCGGGCGAGCGGCCGCGGCGCCTGCGCGACGCCGCCTGGATCGCCGTGGTGCCCGCCGGCCTCGTGGCCTTCTGCGCGGCGCTCGGCCTCGGCGGCGGCGACCCGCTCGCGCCCATTCACGCCCAGGAGACCTGGTTCCGCGCGTTCGCCGGGCCGTTCGTCGGCGCGTGGGACGGCACGGCGGCGGCGTGGCGCGGCGTGCACCACCTCGACGAGCCGTCGGCCCGCGCCGACGTCGTGCTGTTCGGCTTCCTGCTCGCCGCGGTCCCCGCGGTCGTCGGGACCCTGCGCCGCCTGCCGCCGGCCTACGGGGCCTACGTCGTCTGCGCGCTCGCGCTTCCGCTGTCCTATCCCGTCGCGCCGCAGCCGCTCATGTCGCTGCCGCGCTTCCTCGCGGTGCTCTTCCCGCTGTTCATGTGGCTGGGCGCCTGGCTGGCCGAGGGCGGCCGCGTGCGCCGGGTCGCGGTGCTCGCGCCGTTCGCCGTGGGCCTCGTCGCCGTCAGCGCCGTCGTCGCGACGTGGCACTGGTTCGCATGAGGGCCGCCCTGCTCGACGCGCTTGGCACGCTCGTGGAGCTCGAGCGCCCGTGGCCGCACCTGGTGGCCGAGCTTCGCGGGCGCGGCGTCGCGATCTCGGAGGACGACGCCCGCCGGGCGATGCTCGCCGAGATGGCGTACTACCGCGACCACCATGACGACGCGGTCGACCATCCGCGCCTCGAGGACCTGCGCCGGCGCTGTGCCGGGGTCGTCCAGGCCGAGCTCGGCACCGCGCTGGCGATCGAGGAGGTCGAGGCGGCGATGCTCGCGGCGATCCGCTTCCGGCCGTATCCCGAGGTGCCGGCCGTGCTGCGGGAGCTGCGCGCGCGGGGAACCGCGATCGTCGTCGTGAGCAACTGGGACGTCTCGCTGCACGGCGTCCTCGCGAGCTCCGGCCTGCGCGAGCTCGTCGACCACGTCGTCACGTCGGCCGAGTTCGGCGCCGCCAAGCCCGACCCGGCGATCTTCCACCACGCGCTCGAGCTCGTCGGGGCGCCGGCGGCCGAGGCCGTCCACGCCGGCGACAGCGTCGAGGCCGACGTCGAGGGCGCGCGCCGCGCGGGGATCCCGGTCCTTCTCGTCGCGCGCGACGGCGAGACGCCGCCGCCCGGGATCCGGGCCGCGCCGACGCTCGAGGGCCTGCTCGACCGGGCGCCGCCGCCGCGTACCCTCTGACGGCACACGATGTCGACGCCGCCCGCCCCGCCCGATTCGTTCCTGACCGCGCCGGAGCTCCCCGAGGGGATCGATCCCCGGCCGCACCCGCGCTGGCCGCCGTGGACGCCGATCCTCGCGCTCATCGCCGCGCTGCTCGTGGCCCTCATGGGCGCGCTCGTCATCGGCGGGGTGGCGTCGCTGTTCGGCGGCGGCTTCGACTCCCCCGGCGCCACGATCTTCGGCACGCTGTTCCAGGACCTGTGCCTCATCGGCAGCGCGCTGGTGTTCGCCCGCGCGACCGGGGGGCGGCCGCGTCCCTGGCAGTTCGGGCTGCGCCCGACGCGGTTCTGGCCGGCGATCGGCTGGATGCTCGCGACGTGGGTCGGCTTCTACGCGTTCACCGCCGCATGGGTCGCGATCCTCGGGCTGAACCCGGAGACCGACAAGCTGCCGGAGCAGCTCGGGGTGGACGACAGCACGGCGGCGCTCATCGGCGCGGCGTTCCTGGTCGCCGTCGCCGCGCCGGTCGCCGAGGAGTTCTTCTTCCGCGGCTTCCTGTTCAACGCGCTGCGCAACTGGCGCGGCGTCTGGCCCG
>JAXDHC010000330.1:0-2555 GCA_034664705.1 Solirubrobacteraceae bacterium | reverse complement strand
CGGAGCGGGCCCGGACCGACGACTACGCCCGCCTCTGGTACGGCCGCGACGAGGATGCCCAGGTGGCCCACGCGGTCGCGGCGGTGGCGGCGCGCCGCGGCGTGCGCCCGTCCGACGTGGCGCTCGCGTGGGTCCTGGCCCGGTGCCTTGAGGCCGCGCCGATCATCGGCGCGACGACGGTCGAGCACGTGGACAGCGCGATCGCCGCCCTCGACGTCACGCTCGACGGCCAGGAGCTCGCGGAGCTCGAGGCGCCCTACCGCTGGCGGGCGAGCGGCGGCCACAGCTGACGGCCGCGGCGGCGCGCCGCGGTCAGGCCGCGCGCCGTCGCCCGCTGCCGGCCAGCTCGTCGCGCAGCCATCCGGCGCAGCGCTCGGCGACCATGATCGTCGGGAGGTTCGTGTTCGCCGCGGGCAGGAGCGGCATGATCGACGCGTCGACGACCGACAGGCCGTCGAGGCCGTGGACGCGGCCCCGGGCGTCGACGACCGCGCCCGGGTCGCCGGTCGGGCCCATGCGGCACGTGCAGGCGGGGTGGCGGTAGTCGGACGGCGTGTCCTGCACGACGTCGGCGAGCCGGTCGTCGGGCACGTCCGGGCCCGGCAGCAGCTCCTCGACCACGAAGGCGGCCAGCGGCGCGGTCCGCGCGAGCGCGCGGGCGAGACGCACGCCGACGGCCATCCGCTCGGCGTCCGCCGGGTCGGTGTAGAGCCCGAGGTCCACCAGCGGCGGCGCCTCTGGGTCGCGCGAGGCGAGCCGCACGCTGCCGCGCGAGTCGGCGGCATGCAGGCCGACGAGCAGCGGGAACTCCCAGCCGGTCGGGTGGCCGGGGTTCCCCTCCACGGGCATGATCGACGCCGGCATGACGTGGAGGTCGAGGGTGCGCCCGCCCCGCGTGCACGACGTCACGAGGGTCGTCTGGAACAGCGCCGACGCGGCCTCCGTGCTGTCCGGCGGCGCGGCGTAGCGCATCCACATCGCGGGATGGTCGCGCAGGCCGCGGCCCACGCCGGGCCGGTCGCCGACGACCTCGATGCCGAGGTCCGCGAGCTCCTCGCGGGGTCCGACGCCGGAGCGCAGGAGGATCGCGGGGCTGCCGTAGCTGCCGCCGGCGAGGACGACGTGGCCGGCCTCGAGGACCTCGCCGGATCCCAGGCGCACGCCCGTGGCCCGTCTGCCCCGGAAGACGACCCGGTCGACGTGGACGCCCGCGCGGACGCGGAGGTTGCCGCGCGACCGCGCCGCGTCGAGGTGGGTCAGCGCCGTGCTCTGCCGCACCCCGTCGAGCACGTTGACCGGGATCCGCCCGGCGGCGAGGACGCCGGGCTCGTTGAGGTCGTCGACGACGTCGAAGCCGTGGGCGCCGCACGCCCGGAGGAAGGCGCGGTTCAGCGGGGTGAGCTCCGCGTCGGCCCAGCGGCGGATGGGCAGCGGGCCGGAGCGCCCGTGCGATCGATCGTCGCCGTCGGGATCGCTCTCCAGCGCGCGGAACGCCGGCAGGACGTCGGACCAGGACCAGCCCGGGTTGCCGGCGGCCGCCCAGGCGTCGTAGTCGGCCGGGGCGCCGCGCAGCGCCGCGCAGTAGTTGACGGCCGACGACCCGCCGACGACCTTGCCCCGCGGCAGCGGAACGACGTGCCCGCGACGGTCGGGCAGGCTCGCGTAGCCCCAGTCGTGCGTGGCCGGCGGGCGCCCGGCGTCCGCCAGCTCCGGGGGCAGCTCGTCGCGCGACGGGTAGTCGGGGCCCGCCTCGAGGAGCAGGACCGACAGGTCCGGGCGCTCGGACAGCCGGGCCGCGAGCACGCACCCCGCCGCGCCGGCGCCGCCGACGATGACGTCGGGGCGCCGGCCGCCGGCCGGCGCGGGTCGCGGCGCCTGCCCCGTCACGCGGCGTCGCCTGCGGGGCCGACGCGGACGTTCACGGCCTTCAGGCGGCGGAAGCTCTGAAGCTCCTCGAGTGACTCCTGGCTGCCGAGCCCGCTGTCCTTCCAGCCCCCGAACGGGACGCCGGAGTAGAACTCGCCCGCGCAGTTGACCCAGACGTAGCCGGCGTCGATCTGCTCGACGGTGCGCAGCGCGCGGTCGATGTCGCGGCTCCACACGCTGGCGGACAGCCCGTAGGGGCTCGCGTTGACCGCCTCGATCACCTCGCGCTCGGACGTGAACGGCAGCACGGAGATCACTGGCCCGAAGATCTCCTCGCGCGCGACCGCCATGCCCGGGTCGACGTCGGCCAGGAGGGTCGGCGCGACGAAGTGCCCGCGCTCGGGGAGCCCCTCGGGACCGCTGCCCCCGGCGACGATGCGCGCCCCGTCGGCGACCGCGCGCCGGATGTGCGCGCGGACCGAGTCGGCGTGGCGCCCCGAGATCATCGGCCCGACCTCCGTGGCGTCGTCGTAGGCGACGCCCACCCGCAGGGCGGCCAGCCGCTCGGCCACGCGGGCGAGGACGTCGGCGTAGAGGCGCCGGTGGACGAACACGCGCGACGTCGACGCGCAGGACTGCCCCTGGTTCACGCGCAGGTTCATCCCGGTGACGATCCCGTCGGCGACCTC
>JAXDHC010000329.1:0-4229 GCA_034664705.1 Solirubrobacteraceae bacterium | reverse complement strand
TGCGCGCGGCGTCGGCGCATGCCGCGAAGCCGATGTGCAGGCCGACGTCCCAGCCGGCCTCCGTCACCTCCCGGCAGGCGGCGCGCAGGCGCGGGTCGCCGACGTCGTAGCGGACGTCGAGCGGATGCCCGCCGTCGCGGAAGCGGGACGCCGCCGAGAACAGGAACGTGCTGCGCAGGCCGCGCCGGCCCTCCTCGGACATCACGTCGCGAAACAGCCAGTGGCGGCCGCGCGCGAGCGTCCCGAACACGGCCGCTCTGGCCACCGCCCCGGCGGCCTGCGTGGCCGCGGCGCGGCGCAGGCCGCTGCGCAGGTTGCGCGCGACCATCCGCGTCTCCGGGCGCAGGTCGAGCGGGCTGAACGGCGAGTCCACGTCGTGCGAGAGCACGACCGTGCAGCGGGTGCCGGGCGGCAGGTGCCGCGGGCGGTCCTCGATGCCGAACCGCGCGGCCAGCCAGCTGCGCGCGAGCATGAGGTAGGCGTTGGCGATCGGCACCTCGCGCACGCCCAGGGCCTCCTGGGCGGAGCTCGCGGCGCGCAGCCGTCCGTGCGCGTCCCATGCGCCGGCCGGGAGCGCCTCGTTGCCCTCGTCCGCCAGCCAGAAGCGAAGCGCGGCGAACAGGTCGAACGGGAACGGCGCCCAGGGCCCTTTGCGTCCGGGAGCGTCGCCGGCGGCCGGCACGCCGGGCACGTCGTCGCGGCCGTAGCCGTCCACGAGCGGGATGCGGAGCCCGCACGCCACCGAAGGGTCGTTGCCGTGGTACAGGTCGGGAGTCCCGGCGCCGCCCAGGCGCTCGACGCGCACGCCGCAGAACTCGCCCAGGACGCGCGTGGCGTAGTCCGTGAACGGCGCCGGCGGCGCACTGATCGTCAGGGTCCGCGGCATGCGGGTCAGTATCGAGCACCTGCCTTCGCACGGTGGAGCACGACGCGCTACAAAGGGACACGATGAGACGTCGGGTCCGCCAGGTCGTGCCGGTGCTCGTGGTCCTCGTGGGGGCCGTGCTCGTGCTCGGGGCGCAGGACAGCGCCGAGCGCACGAAGGCTCGCTCGTCGATCACCTTCAGGGGCGACTTCGAGACGGGCGACCGCTCGCAGTGGAGCGACTGTCACACCCAGAACGCGTCGCGCTGCAGCGTGACCAGGAGCCCCGTCCGCCAGGGCCGCTTCGCCGGGAAGTTCACGACGTCCGCGTCCGACGACCCGCCGACCACCGAGCGTGCCGAGAACGTCGCCGACCTCGGCGACGGCCTTGGCGACACGGCGTACTACGCCTGGTCGACCATGTTCCCGCGCGGCTTCCGGACGCCTTCCTGGGCGAACTTCCAGCAGTTCGGCGCCGGGAACACGGGCATCACGGATTGTGTGCAGGAGCACTTCTTCGTCAGCTACGACCCGCCGTCGCACGGTCCGGCGAACGCGGTCTACCTGGAGATCTGCGCCGGCGACCTGTCGTCGGGCCGGAAGCCCGGGAAGCGCACGTTCAAGCTCCACGACGGCCTGAACCTCGGCCGGTGGAACGACTACGTCGTCCGCGCCCACTGGAGCCATCGGGCCGACGGCCGCTTCGTGGTCTGGCACCGGGTCGCCGGCGGACGGTGGCGCCGGGTCCTCGACTTCCGGGGCGCCACCGCGCAGTACCAGAACGGCGAGCCGATCCGCATGGCCACCGCCGAGGGCCTGTACCGCTCGGGCACCACCCGGCCGGCGACCGTCTACCACGACGGGTTCGTCCGCGGCACGAGCTTCGATGCGGTGCGGGCCGCCGCGTTCGGGGACTAGTCCGCGCACGAGCCGCGGGCTTCCGGCCCGCATTCCTCCCCCTTCGTTCAGTGGTTGCGGGCGGTGATCGCGCGTAACGTCGACCACCATGCGCGAGGCGACCGCACGGACGCTCCTCGCTGGGCGCGGCTCCCGCGCGCTCGGGGTGCTGGCCGGGGCAGACCTGCACGGCGTGCCGATGCTCGCGACGGTCGCCGGCGTCACGATCGCGGGCGGGCTCGCCGTGTCGCGCGGAGCGTTCATCCCGCTCCTGGGCGCCTCGGTCCTCCTCCTCTACGGCCTGCTCCTCGTCACGCGCCCCACCGTGGGGCTCCTGGTCTACGTGGCCGCGCGCCCCGCCATGGAGCCCTGGGTCCAGCTGGACCTCGGCGGCGGATCGCTGGGCGAGCTGTGGGGGGCCGGCCTGCTCGTGAGCGTGCTGGCGTACCTCGCCCTCACGCGCGCCCCGTCCCGGCGGACGGCCCCCAGCTACGCCGTGCCGTTCTCGTTCCTGGGGGTGTACCTGGCGCTCACCCTGTGGCGCGCCAACGCGGACTTCGCGGTCACCAGCGCGATCAAGGTGGCGTCCTGGATCATGCTCGCGCTGGCCGCCGAGCGGATCGCGCGCACGGCGGCCGGGCAGCGGCTGATCCTCCGCGCCGGCTACGTCATGGGCGTCCTCACGATCGGCGTGATCGCGGTCGCCATCGCCCGCAACCAGTACGGCGCCGCGTACTACATCGAGGACAGCTTCACCGGGGTCGGCCAGACCCTGCACGGCTACGTCGGGCTCGCCGTGCTCGTCCTGCCCATCCTGCTGGTCGCGCTGCTGACCGGGCGACGGGTCCTGGTCACCTCCGCGCTCGTCGCCGGCATCTGCATCGGCGTCGTCATGTCCTACGTCCGGACCGGCTATGTCGCGCTCGCCGTCGTCATGCTCGGCTACGTCGCGCTCGGGATGAAGCGCCGGCGCCCGTACATCCTCGTCGCCGCGGTGGCCGGCGTCGTGGCCATCGTCGCCACCGCCGCCCTGCTCGGCGACACGGCGTCGGCGCGCCTGAACGACCTGGCGAACCTCACCTCCGGCGCGGGCACGGCGCAGGACGCCGGAGCGGGGCGTGTGGGATTCTGGACGGCGATCACGCAGACGACGGTGGACAGCACGCCGCTGCTCCTGATCGGCGGCGGCGCGCTGGCCAGCGAGGACATCACGACGCGCGTGCTCGGCAACACCGCCTGGGCGCACAACGACTTCCTGGAGATGCTGGCGACGGGCGGGATCGGGCTGCTGCTCTGCTACGTCGCGCTGCTGGTCTGGCTGTACCGGTCCTTCTGGCGCCTCGCCGGCGACCGGCGCCAGTCGCAGGCCGGACGGGACGTCGGCGTGATCGGGCTGCTGGCGTGCGGCGCGTTCACGGTCGTGGCGATGTTCAACGGCGTGGTCACGACGCCGGTGACCGCGTTCGCGCTGCTGCTCGGCCTGGCGCGCGGGATGTCCACCACGCCGGGGCGCAGCTTCCTCGACGAGGACGGCGCGCCCGCCCCGCCGCAGGCGGCGGTCCGGCCGCCCCGGACCCCCGGGCCGACACGCGCGTGAACGTCGTCTGCGTGACGAACATGTACCCGACCCCGGCCGAGCCGGGGCTCGGCCTGTTCGTGAAGCGCCTGGTCGACGGCCTGCGGGCGCTCGGCGTCGGCGTGGCGGTCATCGCCTTCGACGGCCGGTCCGACAAGCGGGCGTACGGACGCGCCGCCCGGGTGCTCGCGCGGGTCGTGCGCGAGCGCGACGCCGACCTCGTCCACGCCCACTACGGGCTCACCGGCGCCGTCGCGCTGAGCCAGCGCCACGCGCCCGTCGTCACGACCTTCCACGGCAGCGACGTCGGCTACGTGCGCTGGCAGGCGCCGATCTCGTGGCTCGTGGCGCGCCGCTGCCGGGCCCCGGTGTTCGTCAACGCGGGCGGTGCGCGCCGGCTCGGCCTGCCCGACGCGCCGGTCATCTGCGCCGGCGTGGACACGGAGCTCTTCGCGCCGATCGACCGGACGGAGGCCCGCCGGGCTCTGGGATGGGACGCGGAGCGCCCGTACGTCCTGTTCCCAGGGGCCCGGGAGAGCGCGGTCAAGCGGGCCGACCTCTTCGACGCGGCGGTGCGCGAGGCCCAGCGCGAGCGACCCGACCTCGTCCCGGTCGTCCTCGACGGCTACTCCCGCGCGGACGTCCCGGTCGTCATGAACGCGGTCGACGTGACGCTGATGACGTCCGACAGCGAGGGCGCGCCGGTGACGATCAAGGAGTCGCTGGCGTGCACGACCCCGGTGGTCTCCGTCGCGGTCGGCGACGTCCCCGAGGTCATCGCGAGCCTGCCCGGCTGTGCCATCGCCCCGCGTGATCCGCGCGCGCTGGCGCAGGGCGTGCTGCGCGCCGTCGGCGCGAGTCGCGACCCGGCGCTCCGCGCCCGCGCCGAGGA
>JAXDHC010000328.1:0-5508 GCA_034664705.1 Solirubrobacteraceae bacterium | reverse complement strand
CCGAGGGCATCCCGATCTTCCTCGGCGCGATGCACCAGACGCTCCCGCCGGTCCTCGAGCGCTACCCGCTGCAGGACATGCAGGAGGGCGACATCTACGTCTCCAACGACCCGTTCACCGGCAACGGGACGCACAAGAACGACGTCAACATCCTCAAGCCGATCTTCTGGGAGGGCGAGCCGGTCTTCTTCGCCGCCACGAAGGCGCACTGGACCGACATCGGCGGCAAGGACCCGGGCAGCTGGTCGCCGGACGCGACGAACACCTACCAGGAGGGCGTCACCGTCCCGCCGTTGCGGCTCTACCGCGCCGGCGTCCTCAACGAGGAGCTCAAGGAGGTCATCCTCGCCTCCACGCGCATGCGGGAGAACAACGAGGGCGACCTCATGGCGCAGATCTCCGCGTGCCACACCGCCGAGGTCCGCGTCCACGAGCTGCTCCGGACGTACGGCATCGAGCTGACGAACGCGTGCATCGACAGCCACTTCGACTACCTCGAGGCGAAGGTGCGCGCCGAGATCGAGAAGCTGCCCGACGGCACGTACACCGGCGAGGACCTCGTCGACACCGACGGGGTGAGCGAGGAGCCCGTGAAGATCGTCGTGCACGTCACGATCGACGGCAGCGACATCACGTTCGACTTCTCCGACTGCGAGACGCAGCGCTTCGGCGGGTCGGGCAACGCCCACCTGGTCAACACGGTCGCGTCGTGCCGAGTGGCGATGAAGTGCCTCCTCGCGCCGCACGAGACGGCCAACGAGGGCTTCTACCGCCCGATGCGGGTCATCACCCGCGAGGGCACGGTGACCCATCCCGTGCATCCCGCGCCCGGGACGGTCTGGGACAACGTCGGTCGCGCGATCATCGAGTCCGTCCTGTTCGCCCTGGCGCCCGTCGTGCCCGAGCGCAGCATCGGCGGCATCTTCGGCGGCGTGCAGGCGCTCGCCATGGCGGGTATCGACCCGCGCGCCGGCGTGCCGTTCATCCACGTCATGCCCTACGCCGGCGGCTGGGGGGCGCGCGAGACCAAGGACGGGGTCAGCGCGCTGTGCACGATCCTCAACGGCGACAACGACAACATCCCGTGCGAGGTGTCCGAGGCGAAGTACCCGCTGCTCGTCGAGCGCTATGAGCTCATCCCGGACTCCGGCGGCGCCGGGCGCACCCGCGGCGGCCTCGGCGTCGTCACCGAGTACCGGATCCTCAGCGACGGCGCGATGGTGTCGTGTGGCATGGGCCGCTCGCGCTTCTCGCCGCCCGGGCTCTTCGACGGCGGCGACGGCATGCGGTCCACGCTGATCATCGACGACAACGACGGCCCGCCGCGCGAGCTGCCGTTCTGCGCCGGCGAGATCGTGCAGGGCAACGGCCTCCTCTCGCATCGCTGCGGCGGCGGAGGCGGCTTCGGCGATCCGCGGGAGCGCAGCCCCGAGGCGATCGTTGCCGACGTCGTCGACGGCTACGTGACCGCCGAGGCGGCGGTGCGCGACTACGGCCTCGACCCCGCGCTGCTGCCCGGCGATCAGGGCGCCGGCGCGTGAGCACCACCGGCGACGCGCGGCTGCTCGACCATCCGGCGCTGGGCGAGCAGTACCTCACCGACGTGCTGCGGCGGCTGGTCGGCACGCCGAGCGTGAACCCCGGCACGCCGGAGACGGCGATGGCGGCCGCCGTCGAGGAGCTCCTGGCACCGTTGGCGCTGGAGATGCAGCGCATCGAGTTCGCCCCCGGCCGCGCGTCGGTCGGGGCGCGGCTGCGCGGCACCGGCGACGGGCCGACCCTGATCCTCAACGGCCACATGGACACCGTCCCGGTCGACGACCTCTCGCTGTGGACGACGGACCCGTTCGCGGGCGAGGTCAAGGACGGGTTCCTCTACGGCCGCGGCGCGTGCGACATGAAGGCCGGCCTGACCATCGCCATCGGCGTCGCCCACGCGATCGCGAGCCTCGACGGGGCGCTGCCGGGCTCCCTCGTGCTGCACTTCGCGGCAGGGGAGGAGCGCGGCGAGCCCGGGACCCTGTCGCTGCTCGACGCCGGCTTCACCGGCGATCTCGGCATCACGCTCGAGCCGACCGAGCTGCAGGTCCACGCCGCCTCGCGCGGCGCGGCGTTCATCCGCATCCGCATCAAGGGGCGCTCGATCCACGCCAGCCGCGCGCGGTTCGGCGTGAACCCGATCGCGGAGCTCGAGCCGGTGCTGAACATGCTCGACGCCTACGACCGCGAGCTCGCCCAGGACTCCCACCCGCTCCTCCCCGGCGGCTCGATCACCCCGACGACCGTCGTCAGCGGCGTCAAGGAGAACGCGGTGCCCGACAGCCTCGAACTCACGGTCGACCGCCGCTTCCTGCCCGCCGACTCGGCGGCCGACGACCTCGAGGAGCTGCGCCGTCGCCTCGAGGCGATCCGCGCCGACCGCCCGAGCTTCGAGTTCGAGGTCGAGCACATGTTCCCCGCCATCGAGGGCGCGGAGGTCCCGCCCGACTCGTTCCTGGCCCGCAGCCTCGTCGAGACCGCCGAGCGCGTGACCGGCGTGCGCCCCGAGGTCGCCGGCTCGCCCGGCGGCAGCGACGTGCGCAACCTGGTCCGCGACCACGGGATCGAGGCGCTGATGTACGGCCCTGGCAACGTGCTGGAGTGCCACTGCGTCGACGAGCGCGTCCAGATCGCGCAGGTGCGCCACGTCGCGCTCGTGGTCGCCGCCTTCGCGCAGGAGTACCTCTCCGGCGGCGCCAGATAGAGCCGGCCCGCCCGAACCCTCTGCCCGCTCCAGGCAGGCGAACGGCGCGGGTCGAGGGCTCCCTCGACCGAAGAGCGAGATCGACGTGTCGGATCCGCGGCCCCGCGCCCCGGCTCCGGCTCTTCAGCCGCGGGACCGCGCCAGGAGCGCGGCCATCTCCTCGAGCTCGAAGAACGCGGCGATCTCCACAGCGGAGCGCCCACCGGCGTCGGGATCGGCGCCGTGCTCGAGAAGCACGGTCGCCGACTCGATGGAGCGCCGGAACACCGCCGCGCCCAGCGCGGTCTGGCCGCGGTCGTTGACGCGATTCGGATCTGCTCCGTGCTCGAGCAGCATGCGCACGGTCGGTGGGTGATCGTGATAGGCGGCGAGGATCAAGAGCGAGTCCCCGCTCGCGCCGGTGAGGTTGACCGGAACGCCGCGCTCGATCGCGTCCGCGAGCTCGTCCGTGCGCCCGTCGCGCGCGTGGTCCAGCACGCGCTGCAGGAACGCGAGTTCGTCGTCGGAGAGCTCGCCGGCCATCTGCTCGATGGTAGACCGCGGGCGTGGTCGCAGATCTCGTCGGGGCGCTCCCGTGAGCGCCACCCTCGACGCGGACGTCCTCGAGTCCACGTCGTGTGCGCCCACGCGCCGAAGCGGTCCCAAGGATGCTCGAAGTGCGCGTCGTCGCCGACGGCCACGTGCAAGCGGTGCCCCGGCCCAGCAGCGCATCGACGGCGTAGCGCGCCTCAGCCTCGTCGGGCCACCCGGCCGCCCCGCTGTGGTTGTGCGGGATCGTCAGCAGGACGCGCTGTCGCGCTCCGGCCTCCACCCGGTCGTGGGCCTGCTCGATGCGGTCCAGGTCGAGCGGCCCGCCGATCAGGATCGCAAGGGCTCCGTCGTGCGCCGCGGTGGTCAGGTCTTCTGCGGCTCGGCGCCTGGCGTCCCGGGGGAAGTCGTCGCTGCCGAGCAGCCGGATCGTCACGTTGGCGAAGAGCATGGGCCAGAACGGGAAGCCCGGGCGATCGTCTCGGGTCGCATACGCGGCGATGACGGCATCGGGTGCGGCGACCGCGGCGTCGAGGTCCGCGTTGTCGGAGAAGGCGACCTCGACGATGCGATGCACGCCGTCGGGTGCGAGCGCCCGGATCGCCTCCGCCGGCTCCCGCTCGTCGAGCGCGACCGCGTGTGCCGCCGACACATCGACTCGGTCGATGTCGCTTAGGACTGCGCGCCGTAGACCCAGACGCGCTCGCCGACACGGCCGCGGTCGGCGCCCTTCCCGACGGCCTCGATGACCCCGGAGCCGTCGCTGTGCGGAACGACACGCGGGAACGGCATTGCGGAGCCCAACCAGCCGCCGCGCTTCTTGGTGTCGCCGGGATTCACGCCCGACAGCGTCACGCGGACGCGCACCTCGTCGAGACCCGGCTCGGGCGCGGCCATCTCGCCCACCTGCAGCACCTCCGCCGCCGGCCCCGGCCGCTCGTACCACGCCGCAATCATGCGCCAACGCTAGACCAGCCGGCCGCCGCCACTCCCCGTCAGGACGAGCGCGGCGCCGGATGCCGCTGCTTGCCCGATGCAGCACCGGGAGCGAGCCTCGACGCACCGAACGACTCGTCGGCTCGAGCTCCCCGACCGCCCCGCGCGGCGGGCGCTCGATGGCGGCGAGGCGTCCGGGGCGGCCTCCAGCCCGATGCCAAGCGTTGCGTCGGCGGTCATGGTCTGGTTGGCTCTCGCGACCGCCACAGGGCGGCACCCGACACGCGACACAGGAGACAGCATGCCCCGAGCGCTGGTGATCGTCGACATCCAGAACGATTACTTCCCTGGCGGGCGCATGGAGTTGGTGGGCGCGGAGGCGGCGGCCGGTCGTGCGCGTGAGTTGCTGGCGGCGTTCCGTGAGACCGGTGAGCCGGTGTTCCACGTCCAGCACCTGTTCGACACCGACGACGCACCGTTCTTCGCGCCCGGGTCTGACGGCGCCGAGATTCACCCGGACGTCCGCCCGGACGCAGGCGAGCCACTGATCGTCAAGCACCACCCGAACGCGTTTCTCGACACGTCGCTCGCGGACCAGCTCCGTCAGGCCAGCGTCGACGACGTGGTGATCTGCGGGATGATGACGAGCATGTGCGTCGACGCGTCCGCGCGCGCCGCCGCCGACCTCGGCTTCCGCACCAGCATCGCCGCGGACGCGTGTGCCGCTCCGGACCTGCCGTCCGGAGACGAGGTCATCCCTGGGGCGACAGTGCATAGGGCCTTCCTGGCGGCCTTGGGGTCACTGATCGCCGACGTGCGAGAAACGGACGAGATCATCGGCGCCCGAACGGCCTGATCCGGCACCCGCGCGCCGAAGACGAGCCGGTTCGACGCGGCGGCCGCTACGGCTCTTCGCGAAGGACCTCGCGCGCGGGCTTGTCGAAGCGCACGCCGAGGAACGAGGGATGGCGCAGACGGCCGTCGGGGGTCCATTCCATGAACGCGATCTGGGCGACGAGCTCGGGCTCGACCCAGGTCGCGGCGCGCGGAATCCCCTTCTCCGGCTCGAACGGGGACGTTTCGCGCGCCAGCGGGGCGAGCCGCTCGGACAGCTCCCGCAGCGTCGCGCGGGTGAAGCCCGTCCCCACTTTGCCGGCGTAGCGGAGGCGGTCGCCCTCGAAGTGGCCGACGAGCAGAGCGCCGAGGTCGGTGCGCGAGCCGCGCGGCGCGGTGAACCCCCCGATCACGAGCTCCTGCGCGCGCGTGCACTTGAGCTTCAGCCAGTCGCGCGAGCGCGTGGA
>JAXDHC010000327.1:0-3833 GCA_034664705.1 Solirubrobacteraceae bacterium | reverse complement strand
CGGACGCTACCACTCCGGCTCCTGCCGCTCAGCCCGCGTAGATCGATCTCGCCGGGCCACGTTCGAGAGGGGGAACCGCTGGTTCTCCCTCTCTGTTGCCGTGGCGTGCAAAGGAGCAGCGCTCGCGGCTACGCGGCAGTCCCCGGTTCGGCGACAACGACGTCGCCGGTCGGCGCTCGAGTGGGACGAAACGCGTCGGCAAGCAGTTCCGCCTCGTTCTCTTGGCTCTTGAGGTGCAGCTGGCGCATCGTGGTCTTGGCGTCGGCGTGTCCCATCCAGGCCTGGACCTGGACGATGCTCGCCCGATCGATCGCCAGGGACCCGAAGGTGGGGAGCACGTCGTGGAAGCGCAGCGGTCGCAGCCTCGCCGCGTCACGGGCAGCGACGAGCCGGCGGCGCAGCGCCGACGCGTCGAGATGCCCCGCGCGGTTCCCCCGGAAGACCGGGTCGTCGGACCCCGTGGTGTAGGTAGCCCCGCTGGCCGAGTCGCGCGAGGACCTGTGCCACCTCGGCGATCAGGGGGACGGCCCGTGCGCGTCCGCCCTTGGTCGTCGTCACGACGCCGTGGGAGAAGGGTCCCTCGACGCGGATCGAGCGCTTCTCGAAGTCGACGTGGCGCGAGCGCAGCGCGACGAGCTCACCCCGGCGCAGGCCCGCGAAGGCGGCGGTGAGGAAGAGCGCGGCGTCCTGCTTGGACGCGGCCGCCCGTGCGAGCGCGTAGACCTCCTCGGGCGAGTAGAAGTGGAAGCGCGCCGCGTCGTAGCTGACGCGGATGCGGTCGACGTCGGCGACGGGGTTGTTCGGCAAGTCGTACGCCTTGCGCGCGCCAGCCATGATCCTGTGAAGGATCGCCAGCAGCTTGGCGCCCCGGGCGGCGCGCGTCGTGTTCGGCGAGCCAGGCGATCTTCCACCCCTCGACGCGGGGCGGTGACCTGGTTGAGCGGCAGCGATCCGAACTCGGGCAGCAGGTGATGCGTGAGGGCCGAGCGCCGGTCGACGAGCGTCGAGCGCTTCCAGCCGCGCTCGTGCTCGCCCCAGCGCAGCCGTTCGATCGCCGCCTGCTCGAACGTAACGACGGTGCGCGCGAGCTCGATCGCGTCGCCCCGCGTGTCGGTGAGGATCGCCTCGAGCGCGGCCTGGGCGCTGCGGCGGTCGTAGTAGCCGGGCGGCGCCGGGGCCTTGTCCGGCCACTCCGGGCCGAGCAGCTTCCGGACCTGGCGCACGCGCCCCGGAGCGCGTCGGGTTCGGCAAGCGGTACTTGACGTACCAGACAGCGCCGCGCCGCCGCGCGACGCGGTGGACGTGGCCACGGACCGGGGGAAGGCGGACCGGCTCGAACAGTCACCACTCCTGTCCGTCCTCCTCTCCACCGCTTCTCGTCCACTCCGTCCCTCCACCAACACTTCTTCCTGGGCCCGGCACAGGCCGCAACCCGCGTATTTATCGAGAGTCGGATGTGCACACCAAATCCGCACCTACGGCCACACGCTCGTCCCCACCGCGGAGTGCTCCGTTTCGTCCATAGGAGCAGTCGACCCTGTGGGAGTGCCCCGCTTGGCCATGGCGGTGGCGCTAGATGGCGGTGCGGCCTCCGTCGGCGGCGATGGTCGCGCCGGTGATGTAGCTCGCGCGGTCGGACGCCAGGAAGGCGACGACCTCGGCGATCTCCTCCGGTTGGGCGGCTCGGTCGAGCGGCGTGGTCGCTCCGAGCTGTCGGATGAATTCGGGCCCGGACGGCGTGGGGGTGTAGACCGGACCGGGTGCGACGGCGTTGACGCGAATGCCGCGGCCGCCGAGCTCTGCGGCCCAGGAGCGGGTCATTGCCGCGAGCGCGGCCTTCGTCGCGCCGTAGGCTGCGCCGCCGGGCATGCCGATCTCCCCGGCCATCGAGCTGATCGAGATGATCGCGCCGCCGCCGCGGGCGGCCATCTTGGGCGCCAGCGTCCCGGCGAGGACGAACGGCGCGCGGACGTTGCCGTCGAACATCTTGTTGTAGTCGTCGAGGGTGAGTTCGCCGGTGGGTGCCCAGCGCGAGATGCCGGCGTTGTTGATGAGGATGTCGATGTCGCCCGCGGCGTCGGCGAGGCGTTGCGCGTCGGCGCTCTGGGTGAGGTCGGCGGCGAGGAACTGCGCGCGCCCGCCGGCGTCGAGGATGGCTTGGACGACCTCGGCGCCGCGCTCGGGGTCGCGCCCGTGGACGATGACGTCGGCGCCGTGCGCGGCCAGAGCGATGGCGACGGCGCGCCCGATGCCTGAGGTGGCGCCGGTGACGAGGGCGGTGCGGCCGTGGAGGTCGTACTGGGTGTCGGTGGAGGTCATGCGGTCACCGTGCCAGGCGCCCGCGCACCCTTCAGTGTCGAGATTTCTAACGTTGTGCTCCGTAGGCGCGAAGATCTTCCAACTACGTCCGCTTCCTCTGACAGCCGCGGAGCAGCCGCCGCGCGTGCGCGGCGCGAGGCCGACGCGATCCGCCGGATCGGCACTGCGCTGGTGGCGCGACAACGGGAGATCGGTCGCGCCATCACCGCTCGGATCCTCGACGAGCTGCCCGAGTACGGCGGGGCGAGCGAGCAGGTGCAGGCCGAGCTGCTGGTCGGCGCGACCGAGGTCGCCGGGCTGCTGGCCGGGTCGTTCGCGGGTGGGCGCGCGCTGCGACGCGAGGACGTCACCGGCGTGCGGGAGCTCGCGGCGCGGCGTGCGCATCAGGGCGTCGAGCTCGATGTCTTCCTGCACGCGTACCGGGTCGCCTTGTTCGCGTTCTGGGATGCGTGCGCCGAGGAGGCTGAGCGGCTGCGGCTGCCGCGGTCGGCCGGCTACGCGCTGGCGCGGGCGGCGATCGAGGCGATCGACATCGTCACGACTCAGGCGGCGGAGGGGTTCCTGCGCGAGGAGACACGAGTACGCACCCGCAGCGGCCGCGAGGCCCGTGACCTGGTCGAGCGGCTCCTCGTCGGGCGCCCGCCCGATCCGCGCCGCCGCCATCCCGCAGCGCCCGGTCTCGACCCCACCGCCACGCTCAGCGTCCTCGTCGGCCGCGTAGAGGCAGCAGACCGACTGCCCGGCGATGCGCTGCTTGTTGCCCGCGAGGTCCTCGCCGAGCGCCTGGGGCCGCCGCTGATCACGCTTCGGCACGGTGAACTCGTCGCCATCGTGCGTGCGGTCCGCGATGGGGATCTCTTGGCCGTCCGAGCGGTCGCGCTCGCGCAAGGGATCGACGTCCGGTTCGGTCTCGGCCTCCCGTCGGCCGGCTTCGCAGGAGTCGAGCGCGCGTACCGCGAGGCGATCCTGTGTCTCGCGCGGGCGACACCCATGCGGCCGGTCGTCCTCCTGCGCGACCTCCCCGCCCTGGAGACCGCTATGGCGGGCACCGATACCACCGCACGCGCGGTCATCGCCGCCAAAGGCACGGGACTACGCACGCTCGACCCGACTGACCGCGTGATGGCGATCGACACCGTCCGCGCCTTCGCCGCCGCTGACCTCAACGTCGCACGCGCGGCCATCGCACTCCACGTCCACCAGAACACCGTTCGTCACCGCCTCGACCGGATCCACGCCAGCACGGGCCACGACCCGCGAACCTTCCGCGGCCTCGCCGATCTGCTCTGCGCGGTCGAGACCCTCCACGATGACGCCGGTCCGGCGCCTGAGACGCGCTGACTCGTGCCGGCGCCGCTGTCGCTCTCCGTGCTAGGCGAGCGCCCGCTCGCTGGTGCTCGTTCCGAAGGTCTCCGAAGCAGCGGTCGTACTGCGCTACGCCAGAGCTGGCTCGACAGCGATAAGTGCCCAGCGAGTTCCTCGACGCCACGCAGGAACTGGCGTTCGCTCTGCGG
>JAXDHC010000326.1:0-2727 GCA_034664705.1 Solirubrobacteraceae bacterium | reverse complement strand
ATCGGCCCGATGTGGGGCCGCTCGGTGTTCCACTGCCCGTTCTGCGACGGCTGGGAGGTGCGCGACCGCCCGCTCGCCGTGCACGGCAACGGCCGGGCGGCGGCGCGCTCGGCGCTCGTGGTCGCCGGCTGGAGCGACGACGTGGTCCTCTGCACGGACGGCCCCGCCCGCCTCGACGGGGAGCGCGCGGTGCTGCGGCGAGCAGGCGTCCGCATCCGCGAGGAGCGCATCCGCGCGCTCGAGGGCCCCGCGGGCCGCCTCGGGCGCATCGTGTTCGACAGCGGATCGCCGGAGCAGCGCGACGCGCTCTTCGTCTCGACGCGGCGCAGTCAGCCCAACGGCCTTGCTGCCGCCCTCGGTTGCCGCCTGACCCCGGAGGGCACGATCCCCGTCGACGGTGCCGGACGGACCCCGATCCCCGGCGTCTATGCCGCCGGCGACGCGGCCACGCCCGCGCTGCGGTCGGTCGCCAACGCGATGGGCGGCGGCTCGCGCGCGGCGCACGCGATCGCGCTCGACCTGGTCCGCGAGCTCGCCGCCTGACCGCCGGCGCGTGCCGCGGCGGAACGGCTCGCACCCGCTGCGGAACGTCGCCGGCCGATCGGGGCGCCGGGATTTGAACCCGGGACCTCCTGCTCCCAAAGCAGGCGCGCTGCCAGGCTGCGCCACGCCCCGTGATGGGAAAGGTACGCGGTTCGCGGCCCGCGGTCGCCGGGACGGTTGGCGGCGACCTCAGGGCCCCGGCCGGCGGCGAGGCGACTGCTAGGGTCGAGCGCCGTCATGGCCGATGTCCAGCCGCTCCGCGCCCTCCACTACGACCTCGACGTCGTCGGCTCGCTGCAGGCGGTGACCGCGCCGCCCTACGACGTGATCGACCCCGAGCAGCGCGCCGCGCTCGCCGCGCGCTCGCCCTACAACGTCGTCTCCGTCGACCTCCCCGAGGCGTCCGACGGCGGCGATCCGTACGCGCACGCCGCGGAGCTGCTGGAGCGCTGGCAGGCCGAGGGCGCCGTCGTCCGCGACGAGGAGCCGGCGGTCTGGGCGCTCGTGCAGGACTACGTCGGGCCCGACGGCCGGCCGCGCACGCGCCGGGGGATCTTCGCGCGCGTGCGCGTGGAGGACTACGGACCGGGCCGGATCCGCCCGCACGAGCGCACGCACCCCGGCCCGAAGGAGGACCGCCTCCGGCTCACGCGCGCGACGCGCGCGAACCTCTCACCGATCTTCAGCCTCTACGCCGATCCGGAGGGGCAGGCCTGGGGCGCGGTGGCGACGGCCACCGAGGGCCCGGCGTTCGGCGAGGTCACGGACGACGACGGCACGACGAGCCGCCTGTGGCGGGTCGCCGACGCCGACGCGATCGCCACGGTCCAGCGCGCGCTGTCCGACACCGAGCTGCTCATCGCCGACGGCCACCACCGCTACGAGACCGCCCGCGTCTACGCCGAGGAGGTCGGCGGCGAGGGCGATCACCGCTACGTGCTCATGTGCCTCGTGGCGCTCGAGGACCCGGGGCTCGAGGTGTTCCCGACGCACCGCCTCATCCGCGACACCACGAGCGCGACCCAGGAGGCGCTGGGCGCCGCCCTGCGCGACAACTTCGAGGTGGCCGCGATCGAGCAGTCGCAGCTCCGGCCGCCGGACGGCGACGGCCCGCTGCAGCTGGGCTACATCGACGCGCACTTCACGCGGGCGTTCCGGCTCACGCTCAAGGACCAGGCGATCGCCGACCGGGCGCTGGACGGGCTCCCGGAGCCCTACCGCCGCCTCGACACCGCGATCCTCGAGGCCCTCGTGTTGAAGGGGCCGCTCGGGCTCAGCGAGGACGACATCTCGCACCTGCGGGGCCTCGGGTACGCGCGCTCGGACCAGGAGGCGCTCGACCTCGTGCTCGCCGGCGAGTACGACGCCGCGTTCTTCCTGCGCGCCACGCCGGTGGACCAGGTGCAGCAGGTCGCCGCAACGGGCATCAACATGCCACCGAAGACGACCTACTTCTATCCGAAGGTCCCGACTGGGCTGCTGTTCAACCCACTGCTATAACAGGGTTAAGGACCGGTCGACCCACCAAATGAGGCGCCAATGAAGGCCACCGCAAGTCGCGACAGCGGCTACCGCCACACCGTCAAGATCCGCAGCCACGAGCTCACGGTCGACGAGCGCTCCGAGCACGGTGGGACCGACACCGGCCCCGAGCCGCTCGAGCTGCTCGCCGCCAGCCTCGCCTCGTGCACGGCGGTCACGATGGAGATGTACGCCCAGCGCAAGGGCTGGGACGTCGGCGGCGTCGAGGTGACGTGCGACTACACCCCCGCCGAGCGCGGCTGTCCCACCCGCTTCGACCTCGTCATGCGCTTCCCCGACGAGCTGAGCGCCGACCAGGTCGAGCGGCTGCGCGTCATCGCCGCGAAGTGCCCGGTGCACCGCACCCTCGACGGCGAGGTGATGTTCGAAGAGCGTGTCGAGCGCGTCACGCTCGCGCACTGAGGTCGCGCAGCGCCTGCGCGCCGGCCTCCTCGACGCCGAGGAGGCCGCGGCGCTCGAGGTCCACGGCCGCATCGACTCGGCCGTGCTCGTCCCGCTGTACCTCAGCGACGGCCGGCTGCACGCGGTCTTCACCAAGCGCCGCGACGACCTGCGCCGCCACGCCGGCGAGATCTCGTTCCCCGGTGGCCGCCAGGACGAGGACGAGTCCGACCTGCGCGTGACGGCGCTGCGCGAGGCGGA
>JAXDHC010000325.1:0-11041 GCA_034664705.1 Solirubrobacteraceae bacterium | reverse complement strand
CGGCTTCGGACTGCCGCGCCGCGGCCGGGCGGCGGGCACGGCCGCGGCGCTCGCGCTCGTCGGCCTGGAGGCGATCGGCGGCCGCTACCCGCACGAGATCTCCGGCGGTCAGCAGCAGCGCGTCGCGCTGGCCCGCGCGCTGGCCCCCGAGCCCGCCATCGTGCTGCTCGACGAGCCCTGGAGCTCGATCGACCCGATGCGCCGCGGCGCGATGCGCGAGGAGCTCGCCGGCATCCTGCGCGCCGCCGGCACGACGGTCCTGCTGGTCACCCACGACCAGGAGGAGGCGCTGTCCCTCGCCGACCGCGTCGCGCTCATGCGCGACGGCGAGATCGTCCAGGTCGACACGCCCGAGCGGCTCTACCGGGAGCCGGTCGACCCGTGGTCCGCGGAGTTCGTCGGGGCCGCGAACTTCCTCGACGGCCGGCGAGCGGCTGGGCGCGCGGTCACGGCGCTCGGCGCGTTCGAGGCCGCCGGCGGCCCGGACGGCCCGTGCCGGGTGCTCGTCCGGCCCGAGCTCGTCCAGCTGCGCTCGAGCCCGTCCGGCGCCGGCCTCGTCGTCGGCCGCGAGTTCCGCGGCCACGACGTCCTCTACCGGGTCCGCCTCGCCGACGGGACCGACCTGTGCTCGCAGCGGCCGTCCAACGAGGTCGTCGAGCTCGGCGCGCGCGTCGACATCCGCCTTCACGACGGCCCCGTGGCCGTCTTCCCCCCGGCCGCATCCGTTCACGACTCCCTGGAGCCCGCATGACCCGACGCCTCCTGCCCATCCTCGCCGCCCTGGCGGCGGTCGCCGGTCTCGGCGCATGCGGCGGGGGAGACGACGGCGGCGGCGGATCGGGGGCCGCCGCCGCCGACGCCGAGAAGCTCGTCGTCTACTCCGGCCGCGGCGAGAAGCTCGTCGGCCCGCTGTTCGCCGACTTCGAGAAGCGCACCGGCGTCGAGCTGCAGGTCCGCTACGGCGACAGCGCCGAGCTCGCCGCGACGATCGCCGAGGAGGGCGACGCCAGTCCGGCCGACGTCTTCTTCTCGCAGGACGCCGGCGCGCTGGGCGCGGTCCAGGCCGAGGGGCTGCTCTCGCCGCTGCCCGCCGCGACGCTCGACCGCGTCCAGGACCGCTTCCGCGACCCCAGCGGCCACTGGGTCGGCACGTCCGGGCGCGCCCGCGTCGTCGCCTACAGCGCCGAGCGCCTGAAGCCGGCGCAGCTGCCGGACTCGGTCTTCGACTTCACCGACCCGCGCTGGAAGGGCCGGATCGGCTTCGCGCCGCCCAACGCGTCGTTCCAGGCGTTCCTCAGCGCCATGCGGATCGACGTGGGCGACGCGCGCACGAAGAAGTGGCTCGCCGGCATCAAGCGCAACGAGCCGACTCTGCTCGAGAACAACATCCAGACCGAGGAGGCCATCGCCGCCGGCGAGATCGACGTGGGCTTCGTCAACCACTACTACGTCCACGAGCTCCGCGCCGAGCGTCCCGACTTCCCCGTGGAGAACCACTTCCTCGGGCGCGGCGACCCGGGCGCGCTCGTCAACGTGGCCGGCGCCGGCATCCTCAAGAGCGCCGAGCATGCCGACGCCGCCCGCCGCCTGGTCGACTTCATGCTGTCGAGGACCGGCCAGGAGTACTTCGCCCGGAAGACGTTCGAGTACCCGCTGATCGACGGCGTGGCGGCGCCGAAGGGCACGCGCGCGCTGGCCGACGTCCACGGCCCGGACATCGCGCTCGGGGCGCTCGGCGACAAGCTGCCGTCGACGCTCCAGATGCTCTCGGAGGCCGGCTTCGCGAGCTGACCGGGGCGGCGGCCGCGGCCGGCCGCCGCTCCTGCTGACGACGGCCGCCGTGGTCGTCGCCGCCCTGGCGGCGCTGCCGGTCGTCTACCTCGCCGTGCGCGCGGGCACCGGCGGCGCGGACGCCTGGGCGGTCCTGCGCCGGCCGGGCACCGTGGCCGTCGTGGGGCGCACGGTGCTGCTGGTGGCGTCCGTCACGGCGGCGGCGACGGCCATCGGCGTCGCGCTCGCGTGGCTGGTGGTGCGCACCGACCTGCCGGGGCGCCGCGTCTGGGGCCTGGCGGCGGCCCTGCCGCTCGTGATCCCCAGCTACGTGACCGCGCTCGCGCTCATCGGGACGCTCGGGCCCGGTGGGCTGCTGCCGGTCTCGTGGCTGTTCGGGTTCCCGGGCGCGTTCGCGGCGCTGACGCTCGCGACCTATCCCTACGTCTTCCTCCTCACGGCGGCCGCGCTGCACCGGCTCGACCCGGCGCTCGAGGAGGCCGCCCGCAGCCTCGGGCGTCGCCGGGTGGCCGTCTTCCGCCAGGTGACGCTGCCCGTGCTGCGCCCGTCGATCGCGGGCGGCTCCGTGCTCGTCGCGCTGTACGCCCTGTCGGACTTCGGCGTGGTGTCGCTGATGCGCTACGACGTCCTCACGCGCGCCATCTACCAGCAATACCGCTCGCTGTTCGACCGCACGCCGGCCGCGATCCTGGGCCTCGTCCTCGTCGTGCTGACCGTGCTCGTGCTCGTCGCCGAGGCCCGCGGCCGCGGCCGCGGGCGCGTGCAGCGCAGCGCCGCCGGCGCGGCCCGGACGGGGGAGACCGTCGCGCTCGGCCGCGCGCGCTGGACGGCGTTCGCCTTCTGCGCGGGCGTCATCGCCCTGGCGCTCGTCGTCCCGATCGGCGTCCTCGTCTACTGGGCCCAGCGCGCGGGTGCGCGGCCCGACGGCGCCGACGTGATCGGGCCGGCCGCCAACTCGCTGCTCGTCTCGGGCCTGGGCGCTGCGGCCGCCGCCGCGGCGGCGCTGCCCGTGGCCGCGCTCGCGGTGCGCCACCGGTCGCGCTGGACCAGCGCGATCCAGCAGGCGACCTACGCGTCCAACGCGCTGCCCGGCGTCGTCATCGCGCTCGCGCTGGTCTTCTTCGCGACGCGCGTCGCCGAGCCGGTGTACCAGACGCTCGCGCTGCTCGTGTTCGCCTACGTCGTGCGCTTCCTCCCGCAGGCGCTGGCCGGCGCGCAGGCCGCGCTGGCCCGCGTGGACCCGCAGCTCGAGCACGCGGCGCGCGGGCTCGGGGCGCGGCCGTGGCGCGTCCTCGCGCGGATCACCGCGCCGCTGGTCGGTCCCGGCGTCCTGGCCGGCGCGACGCTCGTGTTCCTGTCGACCATGAAGGAGCTGCCGGCCACGCTGCTGCTGCGGCCCGTCGGGTTCGACACCCTGGCCACGGAGGTGTGGAGCGCCACGACGGTCTCGGCGTACTCGGAGGCGGCGCTCCCGGCGCTGCTGCTCATCGCGTTCTCCGCGCCGGTCGTCTACGGCCTCCAGCTGCGGCGCAGCCGTGGCACGGCCGGCCGGGACGGCTCCGCGGCCCCGTAGCCCGGCCTGTCACCGGAGGTGGCCGATCTCAGACCGTCCTGATCGGGATTGTGTATCGTCCCGCGAGTTAGGGCGGCCTAAGAACAGGCCGCCAGCTCGAGACCGGACCCGATGCCCATGTCGCCCCGCCACGTCCTCGCCGCGCTCGCCCTCGCCAGCTCGCTCGCCCTCGCGGCGTGCGGATCGGAGGACCAGCAGTCGACCCAGGCCGCCGCCGGGCAGGAGCAGGAGGCCACCCCGGCGCAGGCGCGCACCGAGATCGCCGCGGTCCGGACGGCCCTGGAGAACGCGGTCGCCGCGATGGGCGACGGCGACGCCGCCAAGGCCGAGCAGCTCGTCTCCGAGGGCTACCTCCAGCACTTCGAGAAGGTCGAGGGCCCGCTCGGCAAGGTCGATCACGAGCTCAACGAGAAGCTCGAGGAGACCATCCGCGAGGACCTGCGGGACAAGATCAAGGGCGGCGCGTCGGCCGCCGAGGTCGAGACGATGGTGACCAGCATCAAGGCCGACCTCGCCACCGCGGAGCAGAAGCTCCAGTAGCGATGCGCCGTCTCCTCGCCAGCCTCCTGACGTTCGCGGCGCTCCTGCTCGGGGCGCTGGCCGTCGCCGCGCCGGCGTCCGCCGCCGACGGGTCGCTGGAGCGGGGACGGGCCGAGATCGCGAAGGCGCGCGCCCTCGTCGACCAGGCGCTCGCGGCCGTCAAGGACGGCGATCGCGAGCGCGCGTACGAGCTCGCGCGAACGGCGTACCTCGACCACTTCGAGTTCGTCGAGATCCCGCTGCGGCTGCGCAACCCGAACCTCGTCCTCGACACCGAGTTCAAGTTCGCCCAGCTGCGCAACGACATCCGCGACGCGGCGCCGCTCAGCGACATCCGCGCCGACGCCGCGGACGTGCGGGCGGGCCTGATCGACGTCGACCGCGAGCTGGCGCGCAAGGGCCTCGCCGCGCCGGCGATCGCCTTCGGGTTCTCGTTCGCGATCCTGTTCCGCGAGGGCGTCGAGTCGGTCCTCCTCATCGCCATCCTGCTCGGCTCGCTGGCCGCCGGCAGCGCGGCGAACTACAAGCGCCCGCTCGGGTGGGGCGTCCTGGCGGCGATCGGCGCGACCGCCGTGACCTGGGTGCTCGCCACGGTCGTGCTCGAGATCGCCCCGTTCAGCCGCGAGGTGCTCGAGGCGGTGACGGCGCTGGCCGCCGTCGTGATCCTCGTCGTCGTCAGCTTCTGGCTCATCTCGCGCCTCGAGCACCGGCGGCGCATGGAGTTCATGCGCGCGCGCGTGGCCGGCGCCATGGCCGCGGGTACGACGATGGCGTTCGTCGGACTCGGCTTCACCGCCGTGTACCGAGAGGGCTTCGAGACCGTGCTCTTCTACCAGGCGCTCGCGCTGTTCGCCCAGGGCCTGATGCTCTGGGTGGTGCTCGGCGCCGTCGCCGCCGCGGTCGCACTCGCCGGCGTGGCGTACGCCATCCTCGGGCTCGGCAAGCGGCTGCCCCTCAAGCCGATGCTGATCACGGGCGCGGGCGTGCTGCTCCTGCTGTCGGTCGCGTTCGTCGGAAACGCCGTGCGGTCGCTGCAGTCGGCCGACCTCATGGCGGCCACGCCGGTGGACTGGCCGCGGTTCCCCGTGTTCGTCGCCGAGCTCACCGGCGTCCATCCGACGACGCAGGGCCTCGTCGTGCAGGGCGTCCTGCTCGGGCTCTACGCGCTCGGCGCGCTGTACGTGTTCGCCTGGCAGCCCGCGCGCCGGCGCCGGACCGCGGAGACGGCCACGGCATGAGCGGGATCCGGGTCGGCGTCGACGTGGGGGGGACGTTCACCAAGGCGGTGGCGCTCACCGCCCATCCCCTCGCGCTGCGCGCGCACGCCGTCGTGCCGACGAGCCACGCCGCCGCGGGCGGCGTGACCGAGGGCGTGGCCGACGCGCTGCGCACGCTGCTGGCCGAGCTGGGGCCCGACCGCGACCGCGTCGAGCTCGTCGCCTACTCGACGACGCAGGCGATGAACGCGCTGCTGGAGGGCGACGTCGCTCCGGTCGGCGTCATCGGCATCGGGGCCGAGCCGGAGCTGCGCCTCGCGCGCAAGCGCACGCAGGTCGGTGACCTCAAGCTCGCGCCCGGGCGCGTCCTGCACACCGAGCACGCCTTCCTCGACGCGACGCGCGGCCTCGACGAGGCCCACGTCGACACGACGCTGGACCGCCTGCAGGGCGCCGGCTGCACCGCGCTCGCCGTCAGCGGCGCGTTCGCCGTCGACGTGCCCGAGCACGAGCGCGCGGTCGCCGATCGCGCGCGCGAGCGCGGCCTGCCCGTCTGCGCGGGCCACGAGCTCACCGGGACGTACGGCCTCGAGACCCGAACGATCTCCGCGGCCGTCAACGCGGCGATCCTCCCGGTCGTCGAGCGCACCGCCCGCATCGTCGAGCACGTCCTGCACGAGGCCGGCATCGACGTCCCGCTGCTCGTGCTCCGCGGCGACGGCGGCGCGATGAGCCTCGAGGCCTTCCGGCGCGCGCCGTCCTTCACGATCGGCTCGGGCCCGGCGGCGGGCGTCGCCGCCGCGCTGCACCAGCTCGCCCTCACCGACGGCATCGTGCTCGAGTGCGGCGGCACGAGCTCGAACGTCAGCGTCGTCAAGGGCGGGCGCACCGTCCTGCGAACCCTGCGGGTGATGGGCCGCCCGACCTCGATCCGCTCGGTCGACTCGTGGGTCGTCGGCGCGGCCGGCGGCTCGCTCGGCCGGCTGGGCCGGCGCAAGCTCGAGGAGGCCGGCCCGCGCAGCGCGCATGTCGCCGGCCTGCCCTACGCCTGCTTCGCCGAACCGGAGGAGCTCGCCGGCGCCGAGGTCGAGCTCGTCTCGCCCCGCCCGGGCGACCCGCCGCAGTACGCGATCCTCACGACGCCCGCCGGGCAGCGCCACGCGCTCACGGCCACGTGCGCGGCGCACGCGCTCGGGGTCGTCGACGTGGCCGCGCCCGCCGACGGCGCCGTCGCCGCCGCGCGGTCCGCCGCGGACCGCTCCGCCGCCGCGTCGGAGCGCGCGCGGGCCGCCGCGCTCGCCGGCTTCGCCGCGCTCGGCCGGCGGATGAGGCGCTCGCCGGAGGAGGCGGCGCGCGCCCTGCTCGACCGCGCCGTCGACAAGATCGCCCAGGCCGTCGCCGACGCCGCGCGCACGCACGACTTCGGCCCCGACGTGCCGGTCGTCGCGCTCGGCGGCGCGGGCACGGCGCTCGCCCCGGAGGTCGCGCGGCGCCTCGGGCGGCCGTACGTGCGCCCCGAGCATCCTGAGATCCTGTCGTCGATCGGCGCGGCGCTGTCGCTCGTCCGCTGCGAGGTCGTGCGCCACGCCGGCAACGGCGAGACCATGGACGTCGCGCGCGAGGCGGAGCGGGCGTGCGTCGAGGCCGGCGCCGCGCCGCACACCGTCCGCGTCGAGACCCACTTCGAGGCCCGCGAGGGGCTCGTCCGCGCCGTGGCGACCGGCGCCGTCGCGCTCGAGCGCGGCGCGGCCAGTCGCGAGCCGGTCGACGAGCCGGCGCAGCTGCACGCCGCGGCGACGGCGCTCGGGATGGCCGAGCACGACCTCGAGGTCGTCGCCCGCAACGACTTCTACCGCGTGTTCTGCGAGAACGGCTCGGGCCGCGTCGCCGTCGTCGACGGCGTCGGCTCGGTCGCGCTGGCCGAGAACGCCAAGCGCGTGATCACCGCCGACGCCGGCCTCCTGCTCGGCCGCCTCGGCGAGGCCATCGACGCCGGCACGGTCAACCTCGGCGTGGCGACGCTGCTGCCGCGCGTCGCGATCGTCTGCGGGCCGCACATCGTCGACCTCTCGGACTCGCGGCGCGCGGAGGAGATCATCGCCGGCGCGCGCTCCGTGCTCGACGGCCACGACGGTCCCGCGGTCGCGGTGCTCTGGTCCTAGCGTGCGGGCGGACTGACCCGGGATGTCGCTGTACCGCCAGCCCGGCCGCGCGAGCGGCCGCACGCTCGCGCTCGCCGCCGCCGCGGCGCTCGTCGTCGGGCTCGTCGCCGGCCTCACGATCGGGCGGGCCACCGCGCCGGACCCGACGCTCGCCGAGAAGGTCGCCGACCTGCGCCGCCAGGTGCGCCCCGCCGAGCAGGGCATGGAGCTCACCGCCACCGAGTACACGCAGGCCGTCCGCGGGGGGCGGGTGGCCGAGCCGACGGAGTACCAGGCGGCGCAGGCCGACGTGAAGCGCGTGACCGACACGCTTGCGACCGCGCGCGCCGACCTCCGGGCGCTGAACCGGGACCGCGCGGCGGCCCTCGAGCGCGCGGTCGCCGAGCTGAGCGCCGCCGTGAACCGCCGCGCCGACCCCGTCGAGGTCCAGCGGCTCAGCGACGCGGCCCGCGCGGCGCTGCGGGCGGCGATCGGGCGGGGCTGAGGCGCGCACACGCGCGCCGGCGACCCGCGGCCCGTCAGGTCCTGACGACGTCGGCGAGCGCGCGCCGGGCGTTCCCCGCGCCGATCGCGTTGCCCTTGCGGTCGTAGAGCTCGAGCGCCCGCCGCACGGCGGCCGTCGCCTCGTCCATCCGGCCGGCGCGCCGCAGCACGTCACCACGGACCATGAGCGCGTCCGCGTGGTCCGTCAGCCAGTCGGTTCGGGCGGCCAGCCGCACGGCGTCGGCGGTCAGGCGGTCGGCGTCGTCGTGCAGGTCGCGGCCGGCGAGCAGCTGCGCGCGGACCGAGCGCGCGACGATCTGGGCGGACAGGTCGTCCGGCGCCGCGGCCTCCTCGGCCACGCGGACGAACGCGTCGGCCTCGTCGTCGCGGCCCTGGGCCAGCAGCGCCTGGCCGAGCATGGCCGCCGTCGTGGCCAGGAGCGCGCGCTCGCCCATCTCCTGCAGGTCGGCGTAGCCGCGGCGCAGCGCCGTCTCGGCCGCCGCGGGATCCGCTCCGAGCAGCTCGACGAGCGCGTCGTCCTGTCCTCCGGCGGCGTTCATGCCCACGCCGAGCTCCGCCTCGATCGCATGGGCGCGGACCAGCAGCCCGCGCGCGGTGTCGATCCGCCCGGCCATGGCATGCAGGGTCGCGAGCGGTCGCGTGCTCAGCGCCTGCGAGTGGCGATCGGCGCTGAGCTGCTCGATGATGGCCTCACAGCGCCGGATGCCCTCGGCGACGGGCATCGGCCCCGCGCCCGCCGCCGACGCCAGCCAGCACAGCGCGTCGGCCCGGCCCTGGTCGTCGCCCGCCCGCCGCGCGTGCCGGACCCCGCGCACCCAGGCCTCCTCGGCCCGCGCCGTCCGGCCCTCCAGCCAGTGCACGAGCGCGCGGGCCCGCCAGAGCCGGGCGAGGCCCAGGTCGTCGCGGGCCTCGGCGAACGTCCGGCGCAGCGCGGTGAACCGGTCGGCGACCTCCTCCGTGGCGGCGGTCGGGTCCATCTGCACGAGCGCGAAGAGCTCGGCCGTCCGCGCGTGGGCCTCGGCGAGCCCGTCGCCGCGGCCGGCGGCGTCGCGCGAGGCGCCGATGAGGACGTCCTCCGCCTGGGGCAGGCGGCCGAGCTGCACGAGGGCGAGCCCGAGCTCGGGCAGCAGCGCGGCGCGGGAAGGATCGTCCGCGGGCAGCAGGGCGGCGCTGCGCTCGAGCAGCGAAACCCCGGCTCGGAGGTCGCCGCGCTGCAGCGCCGCCCGCCCGGCCGGCGCGAGCCGGCGCGCGGCCCGCGCACCCACCGCGAGCCGCTCGTCCTCCGCCCCCGGGAGGAGCTCGGCGTGCCACCGGTGGGCCTGTTCGAGGTGGTAGCCGACGAGCTCGCCGTGAGTGGCCGCCGCATGACGATCCAGCCAGCTCGCGTAGCGCTCGTGCAGCTCGGCCCGCGTCGCCTTGGGAAGCAGCTCGTACGCGACGTCGCGGACGAGCACGTGGGCGAACCGATAGCCCGCCTCGCCCGGCAGCTCGCCGAGGCCCGGGCGCACGAGCTGGTGCGCCGTGAGCGCGTCGAGCGCGTCGTCGACCCCGGCCCGCTCCGCCTCGGGCAGCAGATCGGCGACGGCGCTGCGATGGAAGCTGCGCCCCTCGATCGACGCGCGATCGATCACCGCCCGTTCGGCCGGCGCCAGCGCGTCGATGCGGGCGGCGAGCAGCGCCTGGACGGTGCCCGGCATGCGCGACGCCACGCCGCCCGGCCCGGACCGGTGGGCCACCATCTGCTCGAGGAAGAACGGGTTGCCCTCGGCGGTGGCCAGCAGCCGGTCGCGCTCGTCGGCGGGCAGGTCGCCCGCCGTCGTGAGCTGCGCGAGCAGCGCCTCGGCGTCGGGGGCCTCCAGCGGCCGGAGGGGGACGATGGTGGCGCGGCCGCCCGCATCGCCCCACGTGGGGCGCCGGTCGAGGAGATCCTGGCGCGCCAGGCAAACGAACAGCAGCGGGACATCCGCCGCGAACGTCACCGCGTGCTGGAGGAGGTCGAGCAGCGGCGGCTCGGCCCAGTGCACGTCGTCGACCACCACGATGAGCGGCCGCTCGGCTGCGCGGATCTCGAGCAGCCGGCGAAAGGCCCAGTGCGCCTCCTCGACGGCGACGGCGCCCGGCGCGAAGCCGGCGAGGCGGGCGACGCGCTCGGCGATCCGCCGCCGCTCGGCGCCGCTGCCCGCGACCGAGGCGATCGCCGACTGGTCGGGGCGCCCCGCGAGCTGGCGGACGATCTGGGCCACCGGCTGGTAGGTGACGCCCTCGCCGTAGGGCGCGCAGCGCCCGACGACGACGGCCGCTCGGTCGGAGACGCCGGTCACGAGCTCGCGCGCGAGGCGTGACTTCCCGATCCCGGCAGGGCCCGTGACGGTGACCATCGCGGGACGCCGCGCGCTCGCGACGCCGGCGACGACGGCGCGCAGCCGTGCGAGCTCGGCGTCGCGGCCGACGAGCTCGCGCGACGGCCCGGCCGGGATGCTGTCGGGGGAGACCATGCCCTCCAGGCGCCACGCCTCCACGGGTTCGGACTTGCCCTTGAGCTCCAGCGGCTCCAGCGGGGCGAGATGGGCGACGGCGTGCACGAGGCGGGCGGTCGCGGCGCCGACGAGGATCTCGCCCGGCGCCGCGGCGGACTCCAGCCGCTGCGCCACGTTGACCGCGTCGCCGTACGTCAGCGGCTCGCCGTCCGGGCTCACGCCCACGACGACCTCGCCGGTGTTGATGCCCGTGTGGGTGCGCAGGCGCACGTCCCAGCGCGCGATCAGCTCCTCATCGTTGAGCGTCTCGAGCGCCCGGCACATCTCCAGGGCCGCGCGGGTCGCGCGCTCGGCGTCGTCCTCGTGGACCGCGGGGACGCCGAACAGCGCCATGACCGCGTCGCCGATGAACTTCTCCACCGTGCCGCCGTGACGCTCCACGACCTTCGTCATCGCGGTGAAGTACCGCGACATGACGTGCTGGAGCGACTCGGGATCGAGCTGCTCGCCGAGCGCGGTGAACCCGCTCACGTCGGCGAACAGGATGGTCACCGTCTTGCGCGCCTGGCGGCGGCGCGGCCCGTCCGGCGGCAGTCGCTCCCCGCACCGCGAGCAGTACGTCGCCTCCTCGACGACGGTCCGGCCACATCGCGGGCAGGACGGCATGGCGCGAGTCTACGCGCGCTCATGCGGCCCGCGGGGGCGCGTTCCGGCGGCGCGCGGCCCGGCCGATCCCGGGCCGCCGCCGGTGGCGCCGGGGGGTCGCGGGTCAGGTGA
>JAXDHC010000324.1:0-2628 GCA_034664705.1 Solirubrobacteraceae bacterium | reverse complement strand
GCAGGTCGTCGCCCGACGCATGGCGGAGTCCAAGGCCACCGTGCCGCACTTCGCGATCAGCATGGACGTCGACATGAGCGCGGCGTCCTCGCTCCACCGCGAGCTCAAGACGATCCTCGACCCGGCGCCGTCCGTGACCGATCTGATCGTCAAGGCCGCGGCGCTGGCGCTGCGTCGTCATCCGCGAGCGAACGGCTCCTACACCGACGGACGGTTCGAGCTGCACCGGCGGGTGAACGTCGGCGTCGCCGTCGCGGCCCCGGACGCGCTGATCGTCCCCACCGTCTTCGACGCCGACGCGAAGTCCCTCGGTGCCATCGCCGCGGAGGTGAGCCGGCTCGCGGCGAAGGTGCGCGACGGCGGCGTCACCCCGCCCGAGCTCGCCGGCGGCACGTTCACGGTCTCGAACCTCGGGATGTTCGGCGTCGACCGGTTCACGGGCATCGTCAACCCGCCGCAGGCCGGGATCCTGTGCGCCGGCGCGATCACGGAGCGACCGGTCGCGGCGGACGGGCAGATCGTCGTGGCCCCCGTCATGACGCTCACGCTCAGCTGCGACCACCGGATCCTCTACGGGGCCGACGCGGCGCAGTTCCTCGCGGAGATCGGGCGCCTGCTGGAAGCCCCGCTCGGGCTGCACTCCTAGCGCCGATGGCCGGCCGGCTGACGCGGTGGCGGGGACTCCCGGGCCTAGGCCGAGGGCACCTCGAACGGATCGTCGGCCTCAGCTCCGGTGAGATGGCGGACCATGGCCAAGTAGCTGCGCCGGAGGTTCTCCGCGAATGCGTCCTCGATCCGTGCCGGGTCACCGGCCTCGATCGCCGCGACCATGCGCTCGTGCTCCTCGATCGCCTCGCTCGCGCGCGGCGACAGGACGTGCAGGATGTCCCACGGATAGGACCGCCACAGCGAGTCGATCAGCTGCGCGAGGAACGGGGCCCCACACCGGTCGTAGAAGAGGAAGTGGAAGTCGTGGTTCAGGGCCGACAGCTGCGGCGAAGGGCCGCCGACGCGGCGCATGGCCTGGATGAGGTCGCGGGCGCGCGTGAGGTCGCGCCGGGAGACGTGGAAGGCGGATCGCTGGGCCGCGTAGGGCTCGAGCAGCCGGCGCGCGATGTAGACGCCCTTGATCCGGTCGAGATCCGCCGTCGCGACGTGGACGCCCCGGTGCGGCTCGCTCACGAGCAGGCCCTCGGCCTCCAGTTGGCGCAGCGCTTCGCGAACGGGCGTGATGCTCGTCGCGAAGCGGGCGGCGAGGTCGTCCTGGTGGATCCGCTCGCCGCGAGGGATCTCACCCGAGGCGATCAGGCTCCGAAGCTCGGAGACGATGCGGTCCTTCTTCGTCGGCGGAATCTCGGCGGTCACGAGCCGCTTGTCCGCTCGACCGTGCAGCGGTGCCGGGGCGAACGCGTCGGGCGCCGGACCGACCCTCCTGGAGCAGACGCTCGCGATCGCAACGCCGTCAACGGACCTCCACTGCGTTGGCCTGGACCGAAACGAGGGCGACGCTACCAGAAAAGGCATTGTCTGCCCGATCATGCATCTCCGCTCGCTGGGCGCGGTCCGGTCCGGCCAGCGATCGGTGCGGAAACGTCTTGACACGCGGGAACCGACGCAGATACGGTTTCAGCAATGGCCAGGCGTTTTCATGTGGTGAACGTAAAAGAGACCGTCGAGCGTCGAGCGGGAGGCGCGAGCGCGCTGGCCGGAGCCCGCGGATGACCGAGGAGCAGCCGCTTCCGCTTCAGGGCCTGCGCGTCGTCGACGCGGGCTCGCTCTTCGCCGCGCCGCTCATCGGCACGATGCTCGGCGACTTCGGGGCCGACGTTGTCAAGATCGAGCACCCGACCGGCGACAACCTCCGCGGGTTCGGCTGGAGCCGCGACGGCGTGTCGCTCTGGTGGGCGCTCGTCGGCCGCAACAAGCGCTCGGTTGCGCTGCGGCTGTCCGACCCGCGCGGCGCGCGGCTCGTCAAGGAGCTCCTGAAGGACGCCGACGTCTTCATCGAGAACTTCCGCCCCGGCCGCCTCGAGGAGTGGGGCCTCGGTTGGGACGAGCTGCACGAGCTCAACCCGCGCCTCGTGATGGTGCGCACGACGGGGTTCGGCCAGACGGGGCCGTACAAGGACCGTCCGGGGTTCGGGACCCTCGCCGAGGCGATGTCCGGGTTCGCGCACATCAACGGTCACCCGGACGGCCCGCCCACGCTGCCGCCGCTGGCGCTCGCGGACAGCGTCGCCGGACTCGTCGGCACCTCAGCCGTGATGTTCGCCCTCTGGTGGCGCGAGCACGGCGGCACGGGCCAGATGATCGACCTCTCGATCTACGAGCCCCTGTTCTGGCTGATGGGCGCGCAGTCGTCGGTCTACGACCAACTCGGCGTCATCCAGGGGCGGACCGGCAACCGGGCGCCGTTCACGTCGCCGCGCAACTGCTACCGCAGCCGTGACGGCAAGTGGATCGCCATCTCGGGCAGCTCGCAGTCGATCGCCGAGCGCATCGTGGCCGCGATCGGCCGACCGGACCTGGCCGAGCGCGACTGGTTCGGCTCCCACGACGGGCGGCTCGAGCACCAGGACGTCCTCGACGACGCGATCTCGCATTGGGTCGGCGAACGCGATGCCGCCG
>JAXDHC010000323.1:0-2575 GCA_034664705.1 Solirubrobacteraceae bacterium | reverse complement strand
CGCGGGCCGCGGCGCCCGCGCCGCCTCAGGCGAGCCCGGTCAGCCGCTCGCCGAGGTCCCACAGCCGCCGGCGCGCGGGCCTCGCCCGTGCCGTCGAAGGAGCGCCCGGTCACGCCCGCGAGCTGCTCACGGGCGCGGCGGCCGCGGCGATGACCAGCTTCGTCGGCATGTACGTCGCCGGGTGCAGCGCGGTCGCCGTCACGCCGAGCATCACGTCGTCGAAGTCGATCGGCATCTGGCCGGCGGAGGCGACGTTGACGATCCGCGCCGGCGCGGCCGCGATGAGCAGCGGCTCCAGGAGGCGGGTGGGCAGGAAGCCGGCGAGGTGGTTGACCGCGAAGCGCAGCACGTGGCCGTCGGCGCTCTTGAGCGCGGTGCGTCCCTCGATGCCGGGATCCTAGGCCGGACGGGCGCCGACCGCGCGCAGCAGCAGCCGCAGCGTCTGCGACGGCCCGGGCCAGTGCTCGACCAGCGCCTCCGGCCCGGCCGCGCGCAGCACGACCCGCAGCGCCCAGACGACGAGGATCGCGTCGTCGAGGGCGCCCGCCACGGGGACGAAGTCCGGCACGAGGTCGAACGGGAGCAGCAGGTAGGCGACGAGCGCGAGGAGCAGCCAGCGGTGGCGCCGCGCGAGCCGCGGGTCGCGCGCGAGCCGGCGGATGAGCACGACGCAGTCGGGCACGAACCGCGCGACCGCCACCGCGTCCGCCCGCCGCCCCAGCAGCACGAGCCCGAGGACCGCGAGCGCGTAGAGCGCGATGACCGCCACCAGCCCCCAGGCCCACGCGGGCACGGCGACCTCAGGCCCCCGGGCGGCGTCGGCGGGGCGGCTCGGTGCGCAACGTCTGGGCGAGCTCGGTCAGGCGCTCGTGCGCGAGGCGCAGGAACTCGCGGCTCGCCGGCGAGAGCTGGGCGCCGCGCCGGGAGATGAAGGCGAACGTGTCGTAGATCGGCTCCTCGAAGGGCACCCACCCGAGGCGCCTGGGCACCCGGCGGCCGAGGGCGAGCAGCATCCCGCGGGCGACGATCGTGTCGCCGAGCCCGCGCGCGGCGAGGTCGATCGCCGCCTCGACGTCCTCGACGTCGATCTCCGGCTCGATGACGGCGCCCACGCGCTGGGCGAGCTCGGCGAGCTGGCGGCGCGTGGGGTCGGCGGTGCCCCAGCTGGCGTCGGCGAGGATGAGCGGGGCGGCGGCGAGGCCCTCGATCGTCATCGGGCGGCGGACGCGCTTGGCCTCGACGCTGGCGTAGACGATCTCGTCGCGCATGATCGGGCGCACGTCGAGCCCGCGGTCGTCGATCGGCAGCGCGATCATCCCGGCCTCGAGCTCGCCCGCGCGGACCGCCTCGACGACCTCCGACGAGTTCTGGCCGACGAGCCGCACGCGGACGCCCGGGTGGCGGCGGCGGAAGGCGGCGACGATGTCCGTGCCGGGGTAGTAGCGCGCAGTCCCCCACGTCCCGAAGGTGGCGATCCCGCCGCGCAGCTCGCGCGCCGCGACGACCGACTCGCGCGCCGCCTCGGCCGCCTCGATGGTCGCCTCGGCGTGCGGGCGCAGCGTCTCGCCGGCCTCGGTCGGGACCAGCCCGCGACCGACGCGCGTGAACAGCGCCACGCCGAGCTCGGACTCCAGCCGGCGGACCTGCTCCGACAGCGACGGCTGCGCGAGATGCAGCTCCTGCGCGGCGCCGCTGAACGACCCGTGGCGGCACGCGGCAACGAAGTATTCGAGCTGTTGCAGGGTCAAGGAAGAACCTTGAGGTCGTGAAGCAATGTAAGGCTACCGCTTGAGGAACGCGCGTTCTACCATCGACGTCATGCTCTCTCTCGTCTCCTTCATGGCGGTGCTCGGCGCCGTCGGCGGTCTGGCCGTCCGGTACGGCGCGGACTCGCGTCGCGACACCGGCCGCAGCCTGTAAAGATCGCCGCCTCGCAACCGAATCACCGAGGCATGACCTCTCTCGCCATCATCGCCGTCATCGCGGTCGCCGGAATAGGCAACGCCCTCGTGCACCGTCACGCCCCCCACCGGGGCGTCGAGCCGTGGCGCGCCGACTGACCGAGCACGGGCGCGGCGTCGCGCTGTGCCTGGCCTCCGCCGCCGGCTTCGGCCTCATGGCGATCTTCGCCAAGAAGGCCTACGCGGAGGGCGTGTCGGTCAGCACGCTGCTCGCGCTGCGCTTCTCGCTCGCGGCGCTCGTCTTCTGGGCGATCGTCGGCTTGCGCCGGCCCGCCCGCCCGGTGCGCTCGGTCGCTCTCGTCGGGCTCGGCATGGGCGCGATCGGCTACGCCGCGCAGTCGGCCCTCTTCTTCGGCGCGCTGACGCACATCGACGCGTCGCTCACCGCGCTGCTCCTGTACACCTACCCCGCGCTCGTCTTCGGCGTCGCGCTGCTGCTCGGCCGCGAGCGCGGCGGCGCCCGGCGCCTGAGCGCACTGGCGCTGTCCACGGTCGGCACGGTGCTCGTGCTGCTCGGCGGCGCGAGCGGGACGGCCGACGGCGTGGGGGTCGCGATGGGCCTCGGATCCGCCGTCGCCTACACCGCCTACATCCTCGTCGCCGACCGCGTCGGC
>JAXDHC010000322.1:0-8981 GCA_034664705.1 Solirubrobacteraceae bacterium | reverse complement strand
GGGTTGCCGTCGTAGAGCACGATCGACGCGGGCGTCAGCAGGCAGCCGACGAGGAAGTTCCACATCATCCAGCCGGTCGTCGTGAACCAGAAGATGCGGTCGCCCTCCTGCGCGTCGACGTGCAGGTTCATCTTCTTCAGGTGCTCGAGCAGGATCCCGCCCTGCGAGTGCACGATCGGCTTCGGCAGCCCGGTCGTGCCGGACGAGTACAGCACCCACAGCGGGTGCTCGAACGGCAGCTCCTCGAACTCGAGGTCGGCGCCCTCGCCGGCCGCCAGCAGCTCGTCCCACGTCATCGCGTCGCGCAGGCCGCCGAGGTCCGGAGACTCGTCGAGGTAGGGCAGGACGACCGTGCGCGCCAGCGAGTCCATCTCGCCCTGCAGGCCGGCGATCACGCTCGTGCGGTCGAAGTCCTTGCCGCCGTAGCGGTAGCCGTCCACGGCGAGCAGGACCTTCGGCTCGATCTGCGCGAAGCGGTCCGCGACGCTGCGCGCGCCGAAGTCCGGCGAGCACGACGACCAGACCGCGCCGATGCTCGCGCACGCCAGGAGCCCGGCGACCGCCTCGGGAATGTTCGGCATGTACGCGACGACGCGGTCGCTGCGCTCGACGCCCAGCGACCGCAGCCCGGCGGCCAGGGCGGCGGTCTGCGCGCGCAGGTCTCCCCACGTCCACTCGCCGAGCTCGCGCAGCTCGGAGGCGTGCCGGATCGCGACGTCCGCGTCGTCGTGGCCGCGGAAGATGTGGCGCGCGTAGCTGACCCGCGCGCCCGGGAACCACTCCGTCCCCGGCATCTCGCGCCGGCCGAAGACGCGGTCGTGACCCGTCTCGGACTCGATCTCGAAGAACTCCCAGATCGCGGTCCAGAAGCCCTCGACGTCCTCGACCGACCACCGCCACAGCTCGTGGTAGCCGGGGACGTCGATGCCGCGCGTCTCGTGCACCCAGCGGGCGAAGCGCGTGACCGTCGCGCGCTCGCGCAGCTCCTCGGTCGGCTCCCAGAGGACGATCGGCTCGGCGCGCGTGCTCATGGCGCGATCCTAGTGACCGGCTAGCCCGCCGGGCCGTCGGCGAGCAGCTGACGGACGCGCTCGGCGAGCACGCCCGGCGAGAAGGGCTTGTCGAGCTGGGCGGTCACGCCGGCCTCGCGGCCGCGCTCGCGATCGGCGTCGGTCACGCGCGCGGTCAGGAGCATGATCGGGATCTCGCTCGTCTCCCGGCGCTCGCGCAGGCGCCGGGCCGTCTCGAGCCCGTCCATCCGCGGCATCGAGACGTCGAGCACGGCCACGGCGGGCGTCCGCGCGGCCGCCGCCACGAGGGCGGCCGCGCCGTCGGCCACCGCGACGACGTCGAAGCCCTCGCGGCGCAGGACGAGCTCCGCGAGGGTGCGGACGTCCTCGTCGTCCTCGGCCAGCAGGACGAGCGGCGGGCTCATGCGGTGACCTCCACGGCGCGGTGCAGGGGCAGATCGATGCGGAAGGTCGTTCCCCGGCTCTCCTCGCTGGTCACCGAGATCAGGCCGTCGTGGCCGTGCACGATCGCCTGGGCGATCGTCAGCCCGAGGCCGACGCCCGGGATCGCGGCGCTCGTCGCGCGCTTCGTGCGGAAGAAGCGCTGGAACAGGCGCTGGAGGTCGGCCTGCGGGATCCCGATCCCGGTGTCCGCGACCTCGATCACCGCATGGTTCGCCTCGGTCCGCAGACGGACGCTGACGCGGCCGCCGTCGGGCGTGAACTTGATCGCGTTGGAGACGAGGTTGTCGAGCGCCTGGGCGAGACGGTCGCGATCGCCTCGCAGCGGCGGGACCGGCTCGGCCTCGAGGGCGATCTCCACGCCGCCGGCCGCCGCGCGCGGCGCCGCGGCCTCCACCGCCTCGCGGGCGACCGCCTCGAGCTCGACGTCGCCCTCCTCCAGGCCGAGCTTGCCGGCCTCGACCTGGGCCACGAACAGCAGGTCGCCGACGAGCCGCAGCAGGCGGCGCGCGTTGCGATCGATGATCCCGAGGAACCGGCGGCGCTGCTCGGTCTCAGGATCGCCGCCCTTGCCGTCGGCCTCGTCGTGAAGCAGCTCGAGGTAGCCGACGATGGAGGTCAGCGGCGTGCGCAGCTCGTGCGAGACGAGCGCGAAGAACTCGTCCTTCATGCGCTCGGCCTCGCGCTCGGCCGTCACGTCGCTGAGCACGACGAGGCGCCCGTGGAGGCCGACGTCACGCTCGTCGAGGCGCGCCACGTAGCGCGTGAACAGGCGCCCGGTACGCGGATCCTGGATCTCGTCGCGCACGATGCCGCCGTCGACCTCCGGCACGGGGCGCTCGCGCAGGAGCGCCAGCGACAGGCGCATCGGCTCGTTGGCGAGGACGGGATGGTCGGTGTCGTCGAGGACCGCGATCGCGTCCGGCGTCGCGTCCAGGACCGCGCGGGTGATCGACTCGCGCCGGCGCAGCTCGCGCATGACGACGGCCTTCGACAGCGCGACCGAGGACTGGTCCGCCAGGTGCGAGGCGAGCATGAGGTCGCCCTGCTCGAACGGCACGGCGGCCAGCCGCCCGAGGCTGAGCACGCCGAAGACCTCTCCGCCCTGCATCAGCGGCACGTGCAGCTCCTGGGCGAACGGCACGGGCCCGGTGAGCGTGCGCACCGTGCCGGCGCCCGGCGAGCCGACGACCGGGCGCAGCTCCACCACGGCTCGCCCGGCGAGCCCGTCGCCGGGCCGGAGGATCTCCGGCAGCTCCACGGCGTCGAGGCCGCGCGCCATCGCGAGCGCAAGGTCGCCGTCGCGCCGCGCGTCGCGGACGTACAGCGCCCCCGCGTCGCAGCGCAGCGCGTCGCCCACGCCGTGGAGGATGAGGTGGGCCAGCGGGGCGAACGCGGTCTCCGCCGTGACGGCCTCACCGAAGACGCTGATCATCTCGGTGCGCGCCTTCTCGGCCTCCAGCTCGCCGACGGTCCGCTCGAGCTCCCCGCGCTGGACCTCGAGCTCCTCGGCGTAGCCGGTGAGCTCGCGCTGCTGGGCCTCGAGCTCGTCGTGGCTCTGCTCCAGCGAGTGCGCCATCTGGTTGAACGATCGCGCCATCGCGCCGATCTCCCCCCGCGCGCCTTCCGCCCCGCGGACGCGCGCCGTCCGCTCGCCGCCCGCGAGGCGCCGGGCGGTGGCGGCCACGCGCCGCACGGGGACGACGACCGAGCGGGTGACGTAGGCCGTGTACAGCGAGAACAGCAGCGCGGCCAGGAAGATGCCGGCCGCGCCGATGACGACGGCCCGGCGCACCGCGGCGCGGGCCGTGGCCTCGCTGCGGTCGGCGTCGACCGCAAGCCCCCGCCGGATGGCGGCGAACTGGGCGCGGATCACGTCGAAGCGCCGCACGCCCTCTCCCGTCCCCACCAGTCGCCGGCCCGCGGCGGGGGAGCGCCGCGCCGCCAGGTTCACGCGCTCGAGCCAGTCGGTGATGTAGCTCCCAATTTCGCGCGAGAGCGGCTCGAATATCCGCCGCTCGTCGCCGTCGAGGAGGCCGTCGCGGATGATCTGCTCCTGGCGCGGGATCTGCTGCTCGGCCGCCTCGGCCTGTGCGAGGAACCGCTCCTGGCCGGAGATCACGAACCCGCGCTCGCCGCTCTGGGCGTCGACGACGAGACGCTCGAGATCGGAGACGGCCTCGACGGCGCCGAGGATCTGGTTGACCTCGCGGTTGGCCCGGTCCGACGCCTGCACCGCCCCGATGAGCAGCGCGAAGGTGCCCGCCTGCAGCAGGCCCAGCAGCACGCCGGCGATCACGACCTGACGGGTGAGCGTGCGCGGACGGCGCTCGGGGTCGTTCATCGCGGGCGCTCGTAGACGTGGGGCTCGAGGCGGCGCAGGCCGAGCGCCGCGGGATCGCTGAGGCGCTCGGAGCGCCCGATCATCAGCACGCCGCCGCGGGCGAGCGCGTCCGCGAGGTTGCGGTGCAGGCGCGCCTTGGCCTCCGGCTGCAGGTAGATGGCCACGTTGCGGCAGAGCACGAGGTCCCAGCCGCCTCCGGGCGGCTTCTCGTCCACGAGGTCGCGCCGCTCCCACCGTGGCTTGGCCCGGATCGCGGGGGTGACCTCGACGATGGCGTCGGCGCCGGCCCGGGCGACCTGGAGGTTCTCCTCGAGGAGGTCGGAGCCGAGCAGGTGCGCCTGCTCGAGCGCGCCCAGCCGGTCGAGGACCACGGCGAGCGACAGGAGCTCGAGGCCCGTCGCGCACCCGGCGGACCACACGCGCAGGCGGGCGACGTGCTCCAGGAGCCGCGGCAGCACGCGCTGCTCCAGCGCCTCGAACTGATCGGGGTCGCGGAAGAACCCGGAGTGCGAGACCGCCACGCTGCGGCGGAACCGTGCGCGCGCCTGCGCGTCGCCCCGCAGGCGGACGACCAGCTCGGCCTGGTGCTCGAGGCCCTCCGCCGCGAGCGCGCGCTCGATCCGGTCGGCGACGTGCTCGGCCCGGAACGTCTCGAGGGCCAGGCCGCTCGCCGCCGACAGCTCGCCGAGCGTCGCCGCGCCGAGCCCCGTCGGGCGCGGTGTCGTCGCACGATCCATGCGCTGCCGGAGGGTACCCTCAACCTGCCGTGCCGCATCCCGGCGACCCCCCGACATCAGGCGACGCCGACCCCGGCGACCTCGACGCGGCCATCCGCGCGCTCTGGCTCGACGCGCAGCCGCGGGCGCTCGCGCGCGTGGAGACCATCGAGGCGGCGGTCGCCGCGCTCCTCGGCGGCGCCGTCGAGGACGGCCTCGCGGAGGACGCGCGCCGTGAGGCGCACAAGCTCGCCGGCGCTCTGGGGACGTTCGGGATGCCCGCCGGCACCGAGCGGGCCCGGGCGGTCGAGCTGCGCCTCGAGGCCGGCGCGGGCCCGGACGACGCCGCGGCCCTCGCCGTGCACGCCGCCGAGCTGCGGCGGATCGTCGCAGCCGGGCCCGCGTAGCACCCGCTCGGCGGCCCGCTCAGCCCGCGATGCGCGCCATGAGCGCGGCGGCGACGGCGACCGAGATGTCGCGGTCGTGCGTGAGCACGTAGTCGTAGCGTCCATCGCCCTCGGCGCCGAGGTTGCACGCGGCCAGCGCGGCGGCGACGTGCGGTGAGACGACGGCGACCGCCCACTCGCGTGCGAGCGGATCCTCGGAGTGCAGGCGCCCGCCGCGCACGCCGTCGGCCGGTTCGGGCGGCATGCGCTCGCCGACGGCGCCGCAGAACGCCACATCGCGCGCGATGTCGGCGTACCGCGTCCGCGCGCCGTCGTCGAAGAGGTCGTCGTGCTCGAACGCCCCGACGAGGACTGCGGAACGGCCCTGGGCGCGCGCCTGCTCATCGAGGTGGTGGCTGAGGCCGGTGAGCAGCGCGCGGCTCGCGCGGCGCACCTCGCGGCCCTCGCTGACGAGCGCGAACGGCGCGGTGTCGCGCGGGTCCAGGCGGTAGGCGGCGTGCACCGGGCGCTCGGCCGGCGGCGCCGGCGGCTGCAGGAGCCGCTCGCGGCGGCCGAAGAGCCATCCCTGGGCCAGGCGGGCGCCGAGCGCGCCGGCGAGCTCGGCCTCGGCCACCGTCTCGATGCGCTCGACGAGGATCGTCGCGCCGGAGCGTTCCGACTGGACCGTGACGGCGTCGACGACCTCGGCGAGCTCGCGCTCCGGCGTGCCGGCCAGGTGGGCGAGGTCGAGCTTGACGACGTCGGGCGAGAGCACCGCCATCATCGCCAGCGAGTCGCTGGCCGTGCCCACGTCGTCGAGCGCGACCGTGCAGCCCAGCGCCCGCATATCCGCCACGCGGCCGAGCAGCGCGGCGGGCCGCCGCGTCAGCGCGCGCTCGGTGACCTCGACCGCCACGATCATCTGCGCGGTCGCCTGCGCGTACAGCGCGCGGAGGCCGAGCGGCAGGAACCCTGAGGTGTCGGCCTCGACGTTCAGGAAGAGGACGAGCGGTGCCCGCAGCCCGGCGGCCATCGCGCCGCGCAGCGCCTCGCGCTGGCACAGCCAGTCGAGCTCGTCGAGGCGGCCGACCGCGCGGGCGGCGGCGAAGAGGGCGTCGGGCGACTCGAGCGGCGTGCCCGCCGGTCCCCGGGCCAGCGCCTCGTAGCCGACGATCCCACGCGAGGTGAGGTCGACGACGGGCTGGAAGCCGATCTCCACCGCGCCCTGGGCGAGCACGTCGCCGACCGCCTCGCGAGCGCGGTGGGACAGCCGGCGATGGCGGGCGACGGAGGACACCAGGCGGAATGGCGCCCGCCCGGACGGATCATGATGGGCGGGCACATCGAGCACCGATCGGAGGATTCGACACCAATGGGCATCGTCCTGTCAGAGGATCGCGGCGCGGTCCGTCACGTGGTCCTGAACCGGCCGGAGAAGCGCAACGCGCTGAACGAGCAGATGATCGGCGCGCTCGCCGACGCGTTCGCCGCCGCGGCCGCCGACCAGGACGTCCTGTGCGTCGTCGTCCGCGGCGCGGGCCCGGTGTTCTCCTCGGGCCTGGACGTCGCCGCCCTCGGCGCGCTGGCCGCGGACCCGTCGGGCCTGCGGGCGCTGCGCCGGCCGATCGTCGAGGCGTGGAACCTGCTGGAGGAGATGCCGAAGCCGACCATCGCGGAGATCCACGGCGCGTGCATCGGCGCGGCGATGGAGCTGGCGCTCGCCTGCGACCTGCGGACCATGGCAGCCGACGCCATCATCGGCGCGCCGGAGACGCGCATCGGCCTGGTGCCGGACGTCGGCGGCTGCTCGCGGCTGCCGAGCATCGTCGGCCTCGGCCGCGCGAAGGAGCTGATCATGGCGTCGCGGCTCGTCGACGGCACGGAGGCCGAGCGCATCGGGCTCGCCAACCGCGTCGCGCCCGCGGACGCGCTCGACGCAGCGACGACCGTGCTCGTCGACGAGCTGCTCGCGTGCGCGCCGCTCGCCGTCGGCCACGCCAAGCGGATCCTCGACGGGGCGGCCAAGCCGGCGCTCGCCTCGACCCTCGAGCACGAGGTCGCCGTGCAGGAGCTGTGCGCCGCCAGCGCCGACTTCGGCGAGGGCACGCGGGCGTTCGCGGAGCGGCGCCCGCCGGCGTTCAGCGGCCGCTGAGCTCGGCGAGGCGCGCGAGGACGTCGCGGCGCAGGCGGCCCCGCGGCGGCGCGAGGCCGAGGAGGTCGGCGAGCCACAGGCCGTCGGCCGCGAGGCGGACCACGGTCGCGTCGACGTCGCCGAGGTCGCCGGCGGCGGCCACGCGCCGCTGCCAGGAGGCGTACCGCCGGCGGACGGCGTCCAGCCGCCCGGGGTCGCCCGCCATCGCCGCGAGCAGCGCGACGTCGGTCGCGCGCTCGTCGCGCGACTGCCCGCCCACCGCGCACGCCTCGGCGTACGCGGCCGCCCAGCCGCACTCGCCGGCGCGCGCCTCGACGTCGCGCTCGAAGGACCCGAGCCAGTCGTCGACGAGCGCGTCCACGAGCGCGTCCTTGCTCGGGTAGTGGTAGAGCAGGCCGCCCTTGCTCACGCCGGCCTGGGCGGCGACCGCCTCGAGCGTGAGCGCGCCGGGGCCGTCGCGGCGGATGACCTCGGCGGCCGCGTCGAGTAGCCGCCGGCGCGTGTCCGGCGCGCTCAGTGCGTCCCCTCCACGTTGAGGCCGACGACGCCGATCACGATGAGCACGAGGCTGGCGATCTTCAGCACGGTGGCGGGCTCGTCGAGCATCGTCATCCCGATCACCGCGACGGCCGCCGTCCCGACCGCCGACCACACGGCGTACGTGACCGACACGGGCATCGTCCGCAGCACGAGCGCCACGAGGTAGAAGGCGGTGGCGTAGCTGACGACGGCGAGCAGCGACGGCGTGAGCTTCGTGAACCCGTCGGTGTAGCGCAGCGCGATCGTCCCGGCGACCTCGACCAGGATGGCCAGCACGAGCAGCGCGGCCGGCGGCATGCCGACGACTATACCGTCCGGACGGTTCAGTCGGTGGCGTTGGTGCGGTGCAGGGCGTCGTCGACATCGAGTGACGAGTCAAGCCCCCCACAGCGGCACAAACTCGTCACTCGATGCAGCGGGCGGCGCCGCCGCTCGCGACGCGGGGCGAGGCCTCCCGGCGGCCTGCGGGCGGCTGACGCGCGGACGCCCGCGACCAGCGCCCCGGTCAGGGCGCGATCGCGCGGCGCTCGTGCGTCCCCACGCCGATCGTGCGGTCGCCCTCGCGCACCTCGACGTCGAAGCGGAACTTGCGCTCGTCGACGATCTCGCGGAGCGTCGCCCGGGAGGTGCAGGTCGCGCCCTCGCGCGCGCCGCCGACGTGCTTGACGCACACCTCGAACCCGACGGTGGTCTGGCCATCGGGGAGGCGCTCGCGGGCGAGGCGTGCGCAGGTCCACTCCATCATGTGGATCATCCCCGGCGTCGAGAGCACCTTGGCCGGCAGCGTGCCGCCGACGTCCGTGAGGAGATCGCCCTCGACGACGAACTCCTCCTCGAGCGTGTCTGACTCCGGCGCCATGGGGGCGAACCCTAAGGCCTGAGCCAGACTCATATACTCGCCGCCCGTGGCCGCCCCGGTCTCCATCATCGGCGGGTCCGGTGCCCTTGGCTTCGGCCTCGCGCTGCGCTGGGGCCGGGCGGGCGTGCCGGTCGTCGTCGGGTCCCGCGACGCCGAGCGCGCCGACGAGGCGGTCCGCCGGGCGCAGGCCGCCGTGCCGGACGGGACGTTCAGCGGGGCCGAGAACGCCGAGGCCGCCGGGCAGGCCGATGTCGTCGTGCTCTGCGTGCCGTTCCGCAACCAGTCCGAGACGCTGACGAATCTGAAGGGCGCGCTGCGCCCGGATCAGATCCTGGTCGACGCCACCGTGCCACTTGCCGCGGCGGTGTCCGGCCGCGCGACGCGGTCGCTCGGCGTCTGGCAGGGGTCGGCGGCGCAGCAGGCGGCCGAGATTACGCCCGAGGGCGTCCGCGTGGTCAGCGCGCTGGAGACCGTGAGCGCCGCGCACCTCGGCGACCTCGACCACGTCCTCG
>JAXDHC010000321.1:0-3595 GCA_034664705.1 Solirubrobacteraceae bacterium | reverse complement strand
GAGTCCTTGGCGGCCATGTCGAGCGCCATGGCGACCGCGCCGTTGGAGCCCTGCGCGCCCGGGGAGTAGACGATCTCGGCGCCGTACATGTGCAGCAGCTGCGTGCGCTCGGGCGTCACGTTGTCGGGCATGACGACCTTGAGCCGGTAGCCCTTGCGGGAGCAGATCATCGCCAGGGAGATGCCGGTGTTGCCCGACGTGGGCTCGAGGATCGTCTGGCCGGGGCGGATCAGCCCCTTCTCCTCGGCGTCCTCGATCAGCGACTTCGCGACGCGGTCCTTGACGGACCCGGTCGGGTTGCGGGACTCGAGCTTGGCCCAGATGCGCACGCCCGGCTTGGGCGACAGGCGGCGCAGCTCCACCAGCGGCGTGTTGCCGATGGACTGGACGATGTCGGAGTAGCGGCCCCCGCAAGGGCGGTTCTCGAGCGGCGGAAGGGCAGTCATCGCTTTACAAACTGTAGCGAGGTGCCGGCTCGGGCACCCGGCCGCGTTCGGAGGCGATCAGGCGGTGTTCGCGCGGGTGACGTCGCGGGCGAAGGCGGCGAACGCGTCGACGTAGCGCTGCAGGTCGGCGTCGCTGTGGGCGACCGACAGCGTCCACTGCTCGTCGACCCCCGGCGTCATGAAGATCCCGTGGTTCAGGTGGTACAGCCACGCCAGCGTCGAGAGCTCCTCGTCGACCTTCGTCGCGTAGTCGCGGTAGTCGCGCAGCGGCTCGCGCGAGAACACGACGCAGCCCTTGGCCCCCAGGCCGACCGTGTGGCACGGCAGGTCGTGGCGGGCGATGACCTCGTCGAGGCCGGCGAGCAGGCGCGCGTTCATGCCCTCGAGCGCGGTGTAGGCGCCGGCGGTCAGGACGTCGAGCAGCGCCGCCTGCGCGGCGGCCATCACGAGCGGGTTGCCGTTGAACGTGCCGACCTGGCGCACCGTGCCGGCGGTGATGAGCCCGGCGAGCTCGCCGGTCATGCCGATCGCCCCGCCGGGGTAGCCGCCGCACGTCGCCTTGGCGAGGCAGACGATGTCGGGCGTGACCCCGAAGCGCTCCGTCGCGCCGCCGGCGGCGATGGTGCAGCCGGTCTTGACCTCGTCGAAGATCAGCGCCACGCCGTGGGCGGCGGTGAGCTCGCGTGCACGCTCCAGGTAGCCGGGCCGCGGCGCGACGATCGTGATGTTCATCATCGCCGGCTCGAGGATCAGCGCGGCCACGCGGTCGCCGATGTCGGCGAGCACGCGCTCGAGCAGGCCGGCGTCGTTGAACGGGATCGCGCGCGTGAGGTCCGTCATCGCCGGCGGGTGGCCCGCGCCGAACGGCACGCTCGAGGGCGCGTCGCGCTCGCCGAGGGCGTCCAGCGGCGGGCGGACCGACACCATCACCGCGTCGTGATGGCCGTGGTAGGAGCCCTCGATCTTGAGGATCAGCGGGCGCCCGGTCGCCGCGCGCGCGAGATGCACGGCGTCCATCGTCGACTCCGTGCCCGAGTTCGTGAAGCGCCACTGCGGCAGCCCGAAGCGCCGCCGCAGCTCCTCGGCGACCACCACGGAGCCCGCGGTCGGCGCGGCGAAGTGCGAGCCGAGGCCCGCGCGCTCGCGCACCGCGGCGACGATCGCCGGGTTCGCGTGGCCGACGCACATCACGCCGAAGCCGTTGTGGAAGTCGACGTACTCGTTGCCGTCGACGTCCCAGACGCGGGAGCCCTCGCCGTGCGAGAGGTACACCGGCCGCGGGTCGGCCGCCTGGAACGAGCTCGGCACGCCCCGGGGCATCACCGCCACGGCGCGCTCGTAGGCGGCCTGCGAGCCCGTCGTGCGCTCCAGCAGCTTCGCGCGCTCGCGCCCGGTGAGCTCGAGGAGGCGCGCCCGGTCGATCCCCGCGGAGGTCGTCGCCATGGCCGCAGGGTACGACTCGCCCCGGCGGCTCGCGACGAAGCGCCGCGACCGGCCGGGGCAGCTCGGCCCGGCGGCCCACGAGGGGTCCGCCGGGTCGTGCGAAGGGTGTCCGCGCTAGCGGGCGCCGCCGGCCATGGCCGGCAGGATGACCAGCGTGTCCGAGCCGCCGACGGGCGTCTCGAGGCCGTCGAGGACGCGGACGTCCTCGTCGTTGAGGTACACGTTGACGTACCGGTTCAGGCCGCCGTCGCCGGCGAAGAGCTGGCCCTTGGTCTCGGGGTGCGCCTCGGCCAGGGCCTGGAGGACCTCGCCGACGTTGGCGCCGTCGGCGCTGACCTCGCGCTCACCGCCGACGGACGGGCGCAGCACGGGTGGGATTCGGATCGTTGCCATGTTCGACGGGACCCTAGCCCGCGGCGGCGCAGAACGCCTCGTAGTCGGGGAACACGCCCATCTCGTCGTCCGTGATCGCGTCCGGCTCGCGCGAGCAGACGGGGCACCCCGGGTCCCGGCGGACCTTCAGCTCGGTGGTCGTGGCGGCCAGTGCGTCGTACATGAGCAGGCGCCCGATGAGCGGCTCGCCGGCACCGACGATGAGCTTGATGACCTCCGTCGCCTGCAGCAGGCCCATCGTGCCGGGCAGGACGCCCAGGACGCCGTTGGCCCCGCACGACGGCGCCAGCTCGGCCGGCGGCGGCTGCGGGAAGAGGCAGCGGTAGCACGGGCCGTCGTAGGGCTTGAACACGCTCAGCTGGCCCTCGAAGCCGAGGATCGCGGCCGAGACGACCGGGATCTGCAGGCGCACGGTGGCGTCGTTGAGCAGGTAGCGCGTCGGGAAGTTGTCGACGCCGTCGACGATGATGTCGTAGCCGTCGATGATCTCCATGATGTTGGAGGCATCCAGGCGCGTGGCGTACTTCACGACGTTCACGTCGGGGTTCAGCGCCTTGATCTGCTCCTCGGCGGAGTCGACCTTCGGCATGCCGACGCGGTCGGTCGTGTGGATGACCTGGCGCTGCAGGTTGGAGACGTCGACCACGTCGTCGTCGACGATGCCCAGCGTGCCGACGCCGGCCGCCGCGAGGTACAGCCCCGTCGGCGAGCCCAGGCCGCCGGCGCCGAGCAGCAGCACCTTGGCGTCGAGGAGCTTCTGCTGGCCCTCGAGGCCGATCTCCGGCAGCAGGAAGTGGCGCGAGTAGCGGTCGCGCTGCTCGGGCGTGAAGGTCTTCGGGACCTCGACCTTGTAGCCGCGGTCCTTCCACAGGGTGATGCCGCCGGTCATCGACTCGACGTTCTCGTAGCCGAGGTCGTTGACCAGGGTGTGCGCGGCGAGCGCCGAGCGGTTGCCCGAGGCGCAGTAGAGGACGACGCGCTGCGAGCGGTCGGGGACCGCTCCCTCGATGCGCGACTCGAGATAGCCGCGCGGGACGTGCTTGGCCCCGGGCAGGTGCCCGATGCCGTACTCGTCCGTCTCGCGGACGTCGACGATGGCCACACCCACCAAACGGTCATCACCGTTCGTGGAACCACCGTTCCCGGTGGCACCGTTCGGTGCCGCGATCAGCTCGGCGACCTCGGACGGGTCGACCTCCTTGATCTGCTGCTTGATGCGGCGGGTGTACTCCGCTCCGGAGACGCTCACTTGGGAATCACCTGAATACAGGTCGGGGTTCAGGACGCTTCAGAAAGTATAGCGGCGAGGCGCG